>NZ_JAPVLS010000099.1:0-31333 GCF_027158125.1 Streptomyces sp. H39-C1 | reverse complement strand
TGTGGTCGCGCCGGGGGTGACGATGACGTCCTGGTCGGCGGCGACCTCGTGGAGCGCACTGCCGGAGGAGGTTTCCTTCAGCCGGTACACGCCGGGAGCGAGATCGGGGAAGGTCAAATTGCCGTGCTCGTCCGTCCTTCCGCGTCCGGCTTCCCGGCCGGTGGAGTCGAGCAGTACGAAAGTGGCGCCGGGGAGGACGTTCCCGGCCGCGTCCTTGTTGGTGATCACGATGCTGCCCGCGTTCGGGGCCGGTGTCTGGGCGGGAGCACTGGAGGCCGAGGGGGTCGGCTCGGATGGCTGGGCGGTCGCGGCCGGCGCCCAGGTGAGGGTGCTGGTCACTGCGGCGGCGACGGCAGCGGATCGCACGGCACCACGGATGGAACGAACATGCACGAGAGGGGGGTCTCCTTGATCAGGTGGTCGGGAGGTCATCGGGTCCGGCCAGCGCTGCGGGTGGCCGGCGGGGCGGGCGCCATGTGCGCGTGACGGCCGGCTGCTCGGCTCGGTGCGGACGAAGCCCAGGCACCGGGGAACCAGACGGCGGCGTATTGCTCGATGGCATCGCGCAGCCCTGTGGTGACGGCGCCCTCCCACGGCGGCCGGCCGGCGCGGTGGTACGTGTCGAAGGTGCCGTACTGCTTGCTGTTCGGGGAGGCGTTTCGGGCTTCGTCCCGGCGGTGGAAGGTGCCGTGATCCACAAAGGTGAGGGCTACCGCGTCGATTTCGCCCCGGTCCGGGTGGAGGACCGCCAGGCGCAGGCCGCCGTAGGTGTTCGCGTGGATGGTTGTGGTGAAGCTGATTCGCAGCGTCAGCGGTGCGCCCGGGACAGGGGTGGCGTAGTAGGTGTTGCCGACGACGGTGCTGTTGTGGAAGGGAAGGCACAAGACGGCGTAAAACTCCGCTGCTTGCAGGGACAAGAAGCGCTCCCGGTGCGGTCGGTCCGGAGCTACCGGCGGGGGCCGGGCAGGGCCGGTCGACTGGTGGTGCTCCAGCGCGGAATGCTGGTAGCGGGGCGGCCGGCCGGGGGGCGGGGGGTTGCCCGTTGGACGTCGAGCGGGGTGGGGGCCGGCGGTTGCGGCGGGAGGATGGGGGTGAGCTGGGCCATGCCCTTGATGTAGCTGAAGGTTTCGTCGCGCCAACGCGGCAGCGGGGCAGGGTCGGCGATGCAATGGGTGACGGCTGTGAGCAGGGCGACGGGGGTGTCGGTGCTGGCGGTCGCGTACCAGGCGGGGCGGCCGATGGATTTGCCGGCCCACAGCTGCCAGCGGGAGTCGCGCGTGGTCAGCTCGGCTTCCGGGTCGAGGCTGCCGAGAGTGAACTCCATGCCGGCGAGCCGGTCCGGTGCGTGTACCGCGAGGACTCCCCCGCGGGGGCGGTCAATCCCCCATCCCTGCTGGAAGAGGGCGGCGATGGCCAGATAGGGGTCGTGCTCAGCGACGCCGGAGACCAGCCGGGCGAGGTAGGCGTCCGGTCCCTGCTCGTACGCCGAGGCGAGAGCGGTGGTGAAGGCTCGGACGAACTCGGTGGGCGTGCGGTCGTTGAAGCAGACGCCCCAACTCGGTGGTCCGAAGGGGTCCTTGTAGGCGTTGATGCGCCACAGGCCGTCGTCCTCGCCTTCGGGGAGGTAGCCCAGGCGCACGCGCCGGTCGGGGGCGGTCACATAGGCGTTGCCGAGGTCGTCGTGCCGCAGATCCCAGCTGAGTGCGAGGAGCGGGGCGAGGGCTGGGTCGCCGATTCCGGTGGTGGAGGCGAGGTAGCGCGGGGAGACGTAGACATCTCCGTCAATGTCGGTGTCGAGGCGCGGGTCGGGCTCGGGGCTCATCGGTCAGCCTGCGTGGTGACGGTGATCTCGCCTGCGGCCGTGTCGAGGCGCTGGTTGACCTCGATGGTGTCGTGGCCGGTGACGATGCAGAACCCGGCCCGCGCGGTGAACAGGTCACCCTCGGGCGGCAGCAGGAGCAGCTCGCCGACCTGGCACTGCCACTGCACCTGTCGCAGCCAGGGCGTGTGGGCGGCGAACGGCTGGTGGATCCGCCGTTCGGTGAGGGTGCCGGAGGCGGCCGGGTAGAGCATGCGGATCCCCACAGCCCCAGAGTGGGTCGGTGTGAGGTCCGGGGCTCGATCACAGGCGACGTCGGCGGCGGCCCTCGGCAGGTCGATGCCGGTCGCGAGGTGGACGAGATGGCCGATCAGGTCTCCGCCGATGCGTGCGTTGACCTCGATCAGTCGGGGGCGACCGTCGACCAGGCGCATCTCGACGTGCTGCACGCCGGCGGTGATCCCCAGGGCCTTGACGGCCGCGGCAGCAACCGGGGCGACCTGCGCGAGGAGCGGGTCTGCGGCATCGACGGTGTGTCCGGTCTCGTCGAAATACGGGGCGGAGCCCAGGCTCTTGCGGGTCACCGCGACGGCGGTGGTCACACCCTGATAGGTGACGCACTCGACGGAGACTTCCGGTCCGTCGAGGTACTCCTCGACCAGGACGGCGGTGTCTTCGTGGCTTTGCGCGGCTCCGGCCGAGGCGAACTCGAAGGCCGCGGGCAGATCCTCGGGACGGTCGACGCGGATCACGCCGATGCTGCCGGCGAACGCCGTGGGCTTGAAGACTGCGGGAAAACCCACCGTCATCGTGGCGAGCCCTGCCTCCAGCAGGGTCCGGGCCGTCATCGAGGCTGCCGACGGCACCCCGTGGCGGGCGAACAGCGTTCGGGCGGTGGCCTTGTTGCGGCAGCCCCGCATCACCTCCGCGGAGTTCGCGGGCAGACCGAGCGCGCGCGCCAGGCGGGCGGTGGCGACCAGGTGCCACTCGTCCCAGGTCAGAACGCCGGCGAATTCGTGGCGGGCTGCCAGGGCGCGGCCGGCGGCGAGGACAGCGGTGTCGTCGTAGAGATCGACGACCGTGTGGTCGACGATGTACGGCTTCTCCCACGACGGCTCGACGTCGGTGAGCAGGACCACGTCGTAAGCAGCGGCCACCTGCTCAAGACAGTAGGAACGATATTCCTCATCGCAGGGCGAAACGATGAGAATGAGAGGACGAGCGGACAAAAGGGATTCTCCGAATCGGGTGGGCAGCAGGATGAAGGGACGCCGTCAGGCGGCTCGGCGACGACGCAGTTCGAACGCGCTGGCCCACTGGGGGTGCGCTTCGATCAGCTGACGGGCTTAGAGGGCGGTGAAGTTGTAGTTCAGCCCGGTCACACCGTGCGGGAGTTGTCGGCACAGGTCCTCGAAGAGGTCCTTGAGGCCGATGCGGGTCGCGCCGGTGGGCGGCTTGGCGCTCCAGCGCGCGGTGGACGTGGGAGTGCTGGGCGTGGAAGGCGTGGAACTGCTCGGTGATGGTGCGCCCGCGCGCACGGCAGGCAGAAGGCATGGGGAAGTTCTCCACAGGCTGGGGACGGGCGTCTGGTCAGGGGCGCAGGGCGGGGTCGGCGCGCAGCGCGGGGTCGGCGCGCAGCGCGGGTGAAGGCGAGGAACAGACCGAGGGCCTGCAAGATGGCGCAGGCGGTGATGACATGGCCCAGCGCGTCGGGCGGGGTGAGGGCGGTGAGGACGCCGGCGAGGGGGAAGGGCAGCAGGAGGATGAGGATGGTCGCGGACAGGGTGCTGCCGAACCGGTCCGGGGGGATCAGGCGAGAGCGCAGGGTGCGCAGGACCACCGTCAGGCCGCCCTCCGCGGCCAGCAGGACGGAGACCAGTACTAGGTAGGAGAGGTAGTCGGGGGCCTGAGCTGCGGCGAGGCAGGCGAGCGAAGCGATGGCGGCGCAGGCGGCGCCGACCGGCCACAGGCCGAGGCGGTCGATCGCGAACCGGCAGAGTGTGACGCTCAGCAGCGTGGCTGCGGCAGCTGCGGACCACACCAGTCCGACGGCGGTGGTGGACTGCCCGTAGTGGTTGACGACGATGACGGGGCCGGCGGCCTGGAGGAAGCCGGTGGCCAGGTTGGACAGGGTCAGGCCGGTGACGAGCCAGCCAAGCGCCGGCAGGGAGCGGATGGTGTGCCAGCCGGTCCGCAGCCCCGCGCTGGGCCCTCCGCTCGTGGTGGTCTTCGGGGCGCGGGCCGGGGCGAGGGGCGAGGGCGGGGTGCGCAGCGCGAGGAGTGCGGCGATCAGCGAGAGCCCCGTGATCACGGCGAGCATGTGCGGAGGGCCGGCGAGCAGGAGTACTGCTGCCAGGGCTGGGCCGGCGAGGTTGGCGGTTTGGTCGACGCCCAGCAGGACGGCCTGGACGCGGTGGGCCCGCGCTCCCGCTCGGCGGCTGGCGGCTGCGCCTGCCGTCTCGGCCGCGATGTAGCTGAACTCGGTGAGCGCGCCGGTGCTGGCCGCGAGCACCATCACCGTCACGTTCGCCACCGTGCCGGCCGGATGCAGGAAGAGAAGGGCCCCGCCGACCGCGACCAGCAGAGCACGGCTGAGGGAGGCGAGGAAGAAGACGACCGATGCCCCGCGCCGGTCGACGATCGCCCCCGCCCACCCGAACGCCGCCAACCGGGGAACCCATTCCAGGGCGAACGCCGCTCCTGTCAGGGCTGCGGAGCGCGTGGTGGCCAGGACCAGGAGCGGGACGCCGTAGGTGCTCATGGCGGACGCGAGCGCTTCCACCGAGCGCGGCAGGTAGATGCTGCGCAGCACCCCCGCGGTATGGCGGGCATGCCGTGGGGTGGTGCCACCGCTCACGCGACAGACCCCAGCTCGCAGCGCAGGGCAACCCCGGGGTTGGTGGTCAGCCACTGCACCAGCGCAGCGCGCAGGAGGGCCAGCTCCACGATGGCGTCACCGTGCGGCAGGCCCTCGACCGCAAGCAGGGGCGTCAGAAGAGCAAGGGTGTGCTGGAGGCGGCTGGTGAAGTCGCAGACCGGGGTCGGGTAGGAGTGGCGGCGAGCCCATCGGGCGGCTGTGTCGTAGACGTCGGCCAGCGCCGAGCCGGACGTCGTGAGGTCCATGCCGAGGCCGGGCAGGACCTGGACGAGGCCGTGGGCGCGTGCCGTCTCCGTGGCCTGGCGCAGCTGGTGCGGGGAGAGGTCGGGAAGTGTGCCCGCCAGCCTGCGCGGCGGGATCGGCCCGTTGTCGTCGATCTCGGTGATCAGACGGATCACCGCTGACGAGGACAACACGTCGAGGACCTTGCGGAGTTCGGGAGGCGTGAAGGTGGCAGTCATCGGCGTGGGCCTCCCGCCGGGAGCGCCGCCGTCGGGCGGGCCGCTATGGGGTGCGAGAACAAGTCCGGGCCCTGCCACACCGCACGGGAGGTCTGTGCCGCCCTGACCGGGGGCGGTGATGAGGCAGGGGCTGATAGCCGCGACGGGTTGCTGACCCACGTGGTCGGGGTGGGTGCAGCCGGCGGGTCTCCCCAGACCGGGTGCTGGGCGGCCGGCGCCATGGAGCGCCCGGCGGACCACGCGGACAGAGCACCGAAGACCGGCGCCAGGCCGTGGCCCGCGACCGACAGGCGGTAGGGCTGCCCGATGCCGTCTGTGTCTACGAGGCCGTCCGCCACCAACTGCCGAAGCGGCGGGTAGATGTTGGACCAGTCGCTGCTGGGCATGACGATCCTGGCCAGGGCACGGCCGCTGACCTCCTCACGGGACTTCAGCACCCACAAGATGGCGGCGGCGTGGCGCCGGGTGAGCAGGGTGAGGCTGTCCTCGATCTGCTCGATCGCGGGCAGCGGGCGATCTGCCGTCTCCAGATGATTCTCTGCCCAAGCGACGATCATCGGCAGGACAGACAGAAGAGCTGTGCCGCGGGCGGTGTGCCCATAGGTGACGTGCCGCGACGTGTGTTCGGTGCGCTGGACGAGGCCGGCGTCGCACAGGGTTCGCAGCTTGGGGTGGAGCTGGCTGTCCTGCAACCAGGAGATCCTGCCCGCGATCTCGCTGTACCGCTGCGGCGGGCCGGACAGGGCCAGCAGGATCCGCGCGTTCCAGCGCGGAGTGATCATGGCGAGGGCCTCGGTGACCCGGGCGATGTCGGCGTCGGTTTCAGGGGTCAGACCGGAGAGGGCCAAGGGAGGAACTCCTGGAGGTATGAGGAGGGGTTGCCCGCGAGATCAGCGGCTGGGTGCAGCGCTCACGGCCGGGCCGGGTGGAGCGGGCACGGCCGGAACGGAGACTGGGGGCGTCGCCGGCGTCGTGACGCGAGCAAGGCTCTGCAGGACGGCGGACAGGGACGTGGCCTGGACGTCGCGAATGGCGACCGCTTCGGCGAGCCGGCGGGCACCGTCGAGGAGATGGGAGACCTCGTGCGGGCCGATCTGCCGCTCGGGGTGCACCACGCGGGCCAGGTGGTCGCGGTGAAAGTCGATGCTGCGCTCGGCGAGGGTCAGGCTGTTGTGCATGCCGAGCAGGGCGGAGAGCATGCCGGGCGGCTGGTTCTGGGCGTGGGCTGCGAGTTCGGCCAGCGGTGCGCCGTACAGGTCCTCGATCCGTCCGGCGATCTCCGGGGAGATCAGGTGGGGCAAGTGGTGGCCTTCACGGTCGGCGGTGTCGGCCCGCCCCGGCACGCTGTGGTGCCGGGGCGGCGACGCGCGAGGGCAGGTGGGCGGTGACCGCATGCGGTGTCCGGTGGGCGGTCCGTGGCCGTTGGCCGGGCGGTGGCATGGTGTGCAGCAGTTCGTCGAGCGCGGCGCGGTAGCCGTCGCGGGCGTCGAGTGCCGCCTCCAGCCAGCGCGCGTCGATGCGCAGGTCATCGGCGGACAGTTCGGCCAAGTCGCAGCCGGGCGCCATCGCGGCGTGGACGCGGTCGGGGACGCAGGCGACCTGCTCCTCGGCGATGGCCAGGAAGGAGCGCAGTTCCAGAGCGCGGGTCATCGCCGGGGCTGAGTCAGGGCCGGCTGCGGTGGCGTACAGCTCGGTGACGGGGGCGTCGAAGGCCGCGGTGAGGCGCCCGTCGGCGCTGCTGGACTTGAGTTCGACGTTCATCGCTGCGCTGTCCGTCCCGGTCGTACCCCCGCTGCCGGTGCGCTCGCGGGGGTGTGCGGAGCGCGGGTCTGTACGGCCGAGCCGATACCGGGTGCGTGGTTTGGGCGGGCGAAGCGTTGGGCTGCGCGGTCCTTCTTCCCGGGAGCGGCCGGGTCGAGGAGCCAGCGCACGACCAGGGCGCGGCCGTCGCGTGCGGTGACGGCTGCGTTGACGCGGTGGGCGAGGTGCAGCGTGGGGTCGTCGACCTCGCTGGGCTGCGTGTCCAGCGCGGCGAGGAGGTCGTCCTGCGTGCGGTCGAGCGCCGTCTGGGCGCCGATGAGAAGGCCGTGCCACTTGACGACCTCTGTTGCCTCGGGGTGGGCCGTCGGTGCGAGGGCTACCGCGGCCTTCAACTGCTCGATGTCCATGCCGAAGTGGGCTGCGATCTGTTCGGTAAGCACGCCCACGACATCCTCAGAGCCGTCGGATATGTCATCGGACAAGGGGAGCTCCTTTCCAGCAGGCGCAAGCGCCCGTTTGAGAGTTGGGGAAATGAGGGGAGAACACGCAACCCGGCTACTTCGTACGTTGACTGGCCCCCGACGCCTGCAAGCCAAGGCGCCTGTGGTTGTCGGCTCAGTACGTGCCCTAAACGGCGCGACGGCATAAGGGATGCGAGCGCATGCGGAACCAACCTCCGTGCAGGCATAGGGATTATGAGGAAGGGCACCGCCCTTGTTGTCCGGCGGCTGTATAAGAGTCCGGAGAATCCCCGGTTTGGCTAACCGGCGATCGTCGGCTATGTTCCGGCCCGCCGGACCGCAGCATGGCTCAGCGCGATCGGCCGGCCGGGGGCGGAGCGGGAGCCTTCGGCAGGGCTGGCGACGGGCTGATTGCCGTTGCCGGACGGACGGGCGGAAGCGGGCCGGCCGTGCCACTGATCCGGTCGTCGCACCATTCGAGGGCCTCATCGACCGTGGCGAAACCGCCCTCGCGCAGGGTGCGGGTCCATGCCTTGGTGTCGACTTCCTCGACCACGACGCGGAACGGGGAAGGGGCTCGCTCATCCATGGCGCGCAGGGCCACCACGGTGACCATGTCGTCCGGGTCGTCGCGGGTGTAGGAGTACCCGTACGCGTAGTGGTCTCCGTCGCCCATGAGCCGTCGCTCCAGGGCGCGCGTGGCCTCGTCGGCCGGCTGCGGGCCCAGGCCGGGGGTGAGGTCGATGGCATCGGGAGGGCAGCCGCGGTGGATGAGCCAGGACTGTGCCATCGACGGCAACGGCAACGCGGCGTGCTCGAAGCGGAACGTCTGTTCCGACAGGTCACGTTGTAGGTGGAGAGCGACGATCTGCGGCGCCCCGGGGATCCCCCAGGTGGCCGAGCCGTCGTGCAGGACGTAGAAGCTCTCCCCGGAAGGGCTGTGATACTCAGCCAGCGGGACGAGCACGTCCTGGTTGAGCTCGATTGCGTGCAGGAAGGCTTCCTCAGCCTGCTCGTCCGCGGCTTCGAAGTCATCCAGACGAAGCTCGAGTTCGGGTGTGGGCATAGATCTCCTCGCAGGCGCCCGGGTTCAGCGCCGGGGGCGGGTGGGGGCAGTGGGCCAGGTGCCGGGCCGTGGCGGCGCCGGTGCCGCGGCCGGTCGGTGGCTGCGGCTGCCGGCCAGAGCGGTGCGGCCGGCGTCGGTCAAGGTCACCGGCTGTCCGACGTCCACCGAGTGGGTGGTGTCCCGGGTGACCAGACGGGCGGCTTCGAGCCGCTGAAGCTGCGCGTACGGGATTCGAGTGCCGGATCCGGTGGGTACGGACAGCCGCCCGGTGAGCAGGTGCGCGTGCACCTTGGCACCGCCCGCAAGGCACAGCAGCGCCGCCTGGTCAGCGGTCGAAAGCTGCTCGTGCGCCTCCGGCGGATCCTGCAGAGCCGTGGCCTCGATCGGTTCCAAGGCCGCCAGCACCAGGTGGGCCGCGAGGTCCCGCTCCGTGGCGGCTTCCTCCAGTTGGTCCACGGTGCGGTCGATGCGCTCCAGCAGGGCGCCGTCGACGGGAAATTCGCCGCTGGCCAAGCGGTGGAGGAGGGTGCGGTAGAAGGTCACGCCGGTCTCGGCGCTGGCCAGCTCGCGGTGCCGGTCGACCAGGTGCGCATGCGGTGCGTCCAGGACGCCGCGGTCTCGGTACGTCCACAGGGTGTCGACGTCCTGGCCTGTGACGATTTCGATGCGGTGGTCGAGTGGTGTTACCGAGCGCCGGGCTGCTGCCGGCGCGGGGTCTGGGGGCATAGGCGGGTCTCCGTGTACTCAGCGGATGTGCTGGGGCGAGGGGTGTTGCGCGAGACGGGGAACGCCCGGCATCGCGGAGGGCGGCGGACCCGGTCTCGGCGCGGGGCCACTGGTCATCAGTTGCGGGGGGCAGGAGCGTGCCGCGTGGGTGCGGGCGCTCAGCGGCCGGCGGGCCATGCCCAGGCGGCGGCCGACCTCGTCGTAGGCGTCGTTGCCGGCGCGCGGCCGGACCGCGACGACGTGGATCTCCCGCTGGTGCGCGGACCCCTCGGGCGCCGATCGGAGACCGTAGACCACGCGCCAGTCCTTGCGGGAGTCCACGACGATCTTGCGGTAGCCCTCCAGGTCACCCGTAAGCCGCGGCCCGAAACGCTCGGCGTTCACCACTTCCTGCAGGTAGGCCAGGGTGAGATCGCGGATATCGCCGGGTGCCTGCAGGAGGTCGGTCAGGGCGCGGGGGTCGAAGCTCAGCCCGAAGGCCGGTTGCCGCCCGCCGTTCATGACGTCGGCTCGCCCAACTCAGCCGGCCCGGGCTCCGCCGCGTTAGTTGTCGCCTTCTCCGTTCGCGCTGAGGGCGGCGGGCCGGGAAGGAGCCGGTGCGCGGGTCGCTCGGGGGAGGTCATGCAGGCGGACAGCGGACCGCCCGGCGCGCGGATCGCCGCGGTGGCGTGGGTGAGGAAGTCCCGGTGCCACACGAACAGCCCCGACAAGCCCGCCTCGGGGTCCTTGTGCTGCTGGTAGGCCAGCCACAAGGCGTGCAGCCACGCCACGACGTCGTCGTGCTCCTGCCACTGCAAGCACCAGGGTGCCGCCGTGGTGACCTCCGCCCCGTATACGGGCAGGAGGAAGTCGTCGACCCAGTCCGACAGGGCGTCGAGTTCGTCTTCGCGTTCCTCGCCGTCCAGCTCCATGATCGGGCGCGGCTCCGGCGGCGCGGCCGACGGCGGGCCGCCGAACCCCGGCATGCCGAACGCCGCGAAGGGCGAGGGGCTGCCGGGGGCCGGCGCTGAGGCCAGACGGTCGAGCTGCTGCTCCTGCTGGGCCTGCCGGTCCATCAGCCGCCGGACCGTGGCCTCCACCCCCTCCGATCGGGGATCTGGAACTCGGACCGGCTCCAACTCGCCATCATGCGAGGTTTCTACGGGTTCGGACATGAGGAGAGGGGCCTCCTGGAGGGCGTGGAAGTGGGGATGCAGAACCGGCGGCGAGCGGCCACCCGTGGGGACCACATGACGTGAGTGGCGGCCCTCGCTCTGGGCGGGAGATGGTGTCGACTCCCGCCGCAGTTGTGGCGTCAGGCGGTGAGCACCATGTCGTCCTGGGTGAGGGTTTCGCGGATCGTCGCGGTGAGCCGGTCGGCCGCGATGGACGCGTACTGCGTGGTCTTCTCCACGCCGATGAAATCGCGGCCTTCCATCAGAGCGGCGACGCCCGTGGAGCCGGAGCCGGCGCAGAAGTCGAGCACGGTGCCGCGTTCGGGGCTGATCTTGACCAGCTCGCGCATCACCTCGACGGGCTTTTGCGTGATGTGCTGGCGCTTGGCCCCCGACGGCTGCGAGGCGGAATACAGGCCCGGCAGGTAGACGGGGTTTCGAGAACCATCGATCGCACCGTTGGACGCCCACACGATGAACTCACAGTTCTGGGTGAACCGACCCTTTTGGGGACGGGCCTGCGGCTTGTGCCAGGCCAGGACCCCGCGCCACAGCCAGCCCGCCGCCTGGATCGCGTCCGTCGTGACGGGGAGCTGACGCCAGTCGGTGAACAGCAGAGCGGTCCCACCGGTCTTGGTGAGCCGCTGAGCCTCGGTCATGACCTGCGTCAGCCAGAATCCGTACGACCTCTGGTCCATGTTCTCGCCGGTGAAATCCGGCAGGGTGTGCTGGGCATCCACGGACGTGTACTTCTGCTTCGCGGAGCGCGTCGTGCGCTCTTTCGCGGTCCGGCCGCCCGAGTTGTACGGCGGGTCGGTGATGACGGAGTCAACGCAGTCGTCCGGAAGGCCGGCCAAGACGCTAAGAGCGTCGCCCTGGTGAAGGGAAAAAGGCAAAGAGGAACCCCGATTCGGCTAGGAGAGCGCGGAGAGCACTGCCCGTCTCGCAGAGGATCCCCCGCAGGCCAGAATTGGGCATACAGAAGCCCAGGGGCCGCAGAGCGGGGAGGGAGAGGGAGTCCAAAAACTATAGAGGTGAATTCGCCGACGACCAAGAAGTCCTCTCGTGAGGGTTCGGATTCCGACCCCTCGAACCAACTTTTTGGTCAACCGCCAATCCCGGTCTACTGTTTTTGAACCAGCCGGCGCACACCGCCGTCGACCATTCCTCCTTACCTTGCGGGAGATGTTCACCCTGCCCCGGCATACCTAGCTCAGGGCCCGGATCCGCGGAGCGAGCGGCAACTCGCCTGCGCCGGCCGTCTCGATTGCCCACCTCCGGCCGCCGCGCCCTTCCACCACACCAGCGCGTACGCGGCACGCCGGACACCGCACCCCGAAGGACACGACCATGACATCTCGCTACCCGCCCCTGCCCGAAACTCCGGACCGGCGAGTGGGCCTCACGGGTTGAAGGCGCTCGCCGCCGGCATCGGCGTCGTCGTCCTCTCCCCCCTCCTTATCGCTGGAACGGCCATGATGCTGGCCTCCTCCAGCGACGCCGTCCAAAGCACTGGTTCCCCCAGTGACTGCCTCAATGACGCCGACACCGACGCCGTCAGCAAGCAGGTCACCGCCATCCTCGACGGCGCGTCCGGCAAGGGCATCCAGATCGAGGGCCTCACCGTGCCCAAGGAGCAGATCCCCAACGCCCAGACGATCGTGGCCACCGGGATCAGCCTGCATGTGCCGGTGCGCGGGCAGATCATCGCCATCGCCACCGCGATGCAGGAGTCGCGACTGCGCAACCTGAACTCTGGGGACCGCGACTCGCTGGGCCTGTTCCAGCAGCGGCCCTCGCAGGGCTGGGGCACCGCCCAGCAGATCCGCGATCCGGTCTACGCGTCCAAGCAGTTCTACCAACACCTGTTGAAGGTCAAAGGCTGGCAGCAACTGACCGTCACGCAAGCCGCCCAGGCCGTGCAGGCATCGGGCTACCCCGACGCGTACGCGCAATGGGAAAGCCTGGCCACCGCGCTGCAGACCGCCATCGCCAAGACCTTCCCGAACAGCAGTGAAAAGCCGGCCGAGGATGGCGAGACCCATGCCTCCGGTTGCGGACCTGGCACCGACGGCTCCGGATACGGACGCATCCCCGAAGGCAGCGTGCCCAAGGGATACAAGATCCCGTTGGACGCCGACCCCAAGGCGCGCATAGCCATCGAATGGGCCATGTACCAACTCGGCACGCTCTACCAGTGGGGCGGCAGCTGCACCGACTCGCACGGCCCTGACCCGATGGGCCGCTGCGACTGCAGCTCCCTGATGCAGCAGGCATACGCCCACACCGGCATCCAGCTCCCCCGCACCACGTACGACCAGGTCAACGAGGGCAAAGCGGTTGCGCCCAGCCAGCTGCAGCCCGGTGACCTGATCTTCAGCCGCGGCACCGCGAGCCGTCCCGAGCATGTCGGCATGTTCCTGGGCGCGGGCCTGGTCATCGAGGCGCCGCGCACCACCAAGCCCGTCCGGATCACTCCGATCAAGGACTGGGCGATCCTCGCCGCCCGCCGCGTCGTCTGACGCCGCACCCCGCCCGGACACCGTTCCGGCCGGACTCCGGACGGCGGCCGATCTCGCTGCCTCCAGCCCCCATTCCCCCCGCAGGTTCCCATCTGGCCTGCGCACGCAAGGAGTCCCGCCATACCCCTGTCCCTCGCAGACCGCGCCACCTACCTCGCCTACGACCCCGGCACCGCGCCCGCGGAAGGCGGGCTGCCAGGACTGTCCGTGCTGAAGAACGTGGTCAACAGCATCAATCTGTTCGGCATCGTCGCCGTCGTCGGTGCGCTGGCCGTATCGCTCGCCGTGTGGGCCTGGGGCCACCACTCCGGCGGCCACCAGGCCGAAGCCAACGGCAAGAAGGGCGCGACCGTGGCTGCAGGCGCGGCCCTTGGTCTCGGCGCCGCCAACGGCATCGTGATGTTCTTCAGCACGCTGGGGTCCCAGGTCAAGTGATGCAGAAACGTCCTCCCTCCTTCGCCCTGGCCGGCCGCGCAGTCGACTGGTCAGTGAAGCGGCGGGTAACGATCGCCGCGATCGTCATCGCCGGTCTGCTCGCGGTCGCCGCCACCACCGCCTGGCTCTCCAGGGGCGGTGACCAGCACGACCCTTCCAGCGCGCCCACTCCATCGGCCGCTAGCAGCGCTTCACCGTCCCAAGCCGTGCCTACTCCGGCCGGCGGCACGGGCTCGGTTCCCAAGCCACCGCCTGTCTCCGAGCCGGTCACCTATGCCAAGGCCGCCGCCGCGATGCTGTGGTCCTACAACGCCCGTGACACCAGCCGTGACCAGCAGCTCGCCGGCATGGACGCGTGGATGAGCAAGGAGAGCAAGTACACGGACTGGCAGTCGATCTCGGCGCAGGTCCCCGATCCGGTGCTGTGGTCGCGGATGGCCGACAACGAGCAGCACGCCACCTCCACCGTCACCGAAGCGCACTACCCCTCGGCCTTCAAGCAAGCCCTCGCCGACGACCCAACCGCAATCACCGAGGCATACATCTACGCCGTCACCGTCAACGGCAAACAGCAGATCGCCTGGAAAGGGGGTGGCAGCGGAGCCGAAGACCGGGCCGTGACCCTCGCCGTGCAGTGCCGTCCCTCCCACGACTGCTCCCTGGTCGCCATCGCTCCCCGCGTCGCGCCGTGACGCGCCCCGACTGAGAAAGGACGCGTCCACCCATGGGCTTTTGTGACATTCCCGTCGCGGGCAAGCTGTGTTCCGTCGGCGACGCCGTGGACTTCGTGAGCGACCCGGGCAAGGCGATCG
Organism: Streptomyces sp. H39-C1; assembly: GCF_027158125.1. Lineage (NCBI taxonomy): Bacteria > Bacillati > Actinomycetota > Actinomycetes > Kitasatosporales > Streptomycetaceae > Streptomyces > Streptomyces sp. H39-C1. Next base: position 17,238 of record NZ_JAPVLS010000099.1, on the reverse strand, counting down.
GCGACTGGATGGCCAAGTCCGCCGGCGAACTCGCCGCCACCTCGGCCGATCTTGCTGCCACAGCCGTCAACACCACCACCAAGGTCGACCTGAACGCACCCTGGTTCCGCGACAACTACCAGATGCTGCTACCACTCGGCCTCGTCCTGCTCGTCGCCACCTTCTGCGCCCAGCTCGTCCGAGCCGCGATCAAACGCGACGGCCAGGCCCTCACCCAGGCATTCACCGGCACCGCCTCCGGTGTGATCTTCGCGTTCGCGGCCATCGCGCTGACCACCGTCGCCATCGAGGTGGTGGACGCCCTGTCCGACGGCCTGTTCAGGGCCTCGCACCTGTCGATCGAGTCGGCCGTCCGCCGTATCGTCATGGTCTCCGAAATCGGCGTTATCTCCCCCATGGGCTGGCTCATCGCCACACTCGCCGGCCTCGGCGCCGCCCTTGGCGCCATGCTGTATTGGTGCGTGATGATGGTCCGCAAGGTCGGCATCCTCGTCATGGTCACCCTGGCGATCTTCGCCAGCGCCGGCGGCGGCTGGGAAGCAACCCGCCGGTGGCGCCGCGGCTGGATCGAAGCCACCGCCACCCTCGTAGTCTCCAAACTCCTGATGACCGTGATCTTCGTGCTCGGCATCGCCGCCATGGGGAAGACCGAGGCGAAGGACGGGATCGGCGCCCTCGCCGACGTCATGTCCGGCATCGTGATCATGGTCATGGTGCTGCTGTGCCCGTACGCGGTCTTCAAATTCGTGCACTGGGCAGCCGACGGCACCGACGGAGAGTCCATCCACCGTGCCGGTGGAGCCGGAGCCCAGATCGCCAAGCAACACGCCGAGAAGGCCGCCCGCAAGGCCGCAGCAGCAGCCACCGCCGGAGCCGGCGGCGGCGCGGCAGCCGGAGCAGAAGCCGCCCCGCAGGGCCCCGACGCCGCAGGCGGATTCCCCGGCGACATTGCCTCCAACCCGACCGGCGGGGACGGTGAAGGTGCCCCGCCCGGCCTCGAGCAGGCAGTCCAGCCCCCTCCGACGAGCGTGACCGACGACACCAACGCCCCGATGGGCGACACGGGACCGAACGGTCCCGGAACGAACGCCCCGCCCAACCAGGGCGGCGGATGGCAGTCCGCCCCGCCGACCACCACCCCGCCGCCCCAGGGCGCACCGCCGCCCACCAGTACGCAGCCCACCACGACCAATGGGACGGCCCCACCGCCGGCGCCCCCTGCTGGCCTCTGACCTCCTGCACGCTGTCCGGGGGCGGGGCGTGCTCCGCACCTCCCGCCCCCGGCCCCATCCGCGACCCCAGGACCCGCCCCTTGACTGACCTTTCTGTCGCCCCGGTCACGGTGAAGTTCCCGCACCGGTCCCGCCGCGGCATCCTCCTCGGACTCTCCCTCCCGCAACTCCTATTGGTATCCAGCATGCTGGCGCTGCTGCTGATGACGGTGGTCTCCACCGGGCTGCTCGGCGCCGTCGCCCTCGCCCCGCTGTGGGCTGCGGCAGGTGCGCTCGTCGTGATCCGCCGACACGGCCGCTCGCTGATCGACTGGGCGCCGATCGTCGCCCGCTACGCACACCGCCGCCGCACCGGCCAGACCCTATGGCTCGCGCGGCCCGTCACCCGGCCCCGCCAGGACGGCATCTTGCACCTGCCCGGAACCGCCGCCTCCCTCAGGGTCGTCACCCCCGGCGATTCCGCCAACGGCGCTGCCGCCGTGTACGACCCGCACCGCCAGACCCTGACCGCCGTTGCCCGCGTCACCAGCCGCGCTTTCGCGCTGCTCGACCCCGCCACCCAGAACCACAACGTCAGCAGTTGGGGCCGGGCTCTGGCGGGTATCGCCCGCATCGGGCATATCGCCACCGTGCAAGTGCTGGAGCGGACGGTGCCGGACAGCGGAGACACCCTTACCCGACACTGGGCCCACAACGGTCAGCCCCAGACGCCGGTCGCCGGGCAGATCTACTCCGAACTGGTCTCCTCGGCCGGCCCCGCCGCCGCCCCGCACGAGACCTACCTCGCCATCTCCCTCAACCTCAAAGCCGCCAAGCGCCTGATCTCACAGGCCGGCGGCGGACTGCCGGGTGCGTTCACCGTCATGGGGCAGACCACCACGTCCATCGCCCAGGCCGCCCGCAACGCCGGACTGATGGTGACGGGCTGGCTGAGCTCGCGCGAGATCGCCGCCGTCATCCGCACCGCCTACGACCCCAAGGCCCTCGCCGCGCTCCAGCAGTGGTCCCCGGCCGGTCGCGCCGAAGCGGACCCCGCAGCCGCCGGACCCGTCGTCCAGGTCGAGGAGTACGACCGGCTCGCCACGGACTCCGCCCGCCACGCCACGTATTGGGTGGAGAACTGGCCCCGCACCGAGATGGGAGCGGGATTCCTGCACGGCATCATGTTCACGGCCGGGGTACGGCGCACCCTGTCCCTGATCTACGCACCGCAGGGGCTGGAGTCCGCGCTGCGCGACGTCCAGCGGAAGAAAGCCGCCATCATCGCCGACGCGAATGAACGCGCCCGCCGGGGACAGGTCGACAGTGAAGAAGACTCCGTGGAGTACGCCGACGTCAAGACGCGGGAGCGCCAGCTGATCGCCGGGCATGCGGACGTGGCCCTGACCGGCCTGGTCACCGTCACGGCCGGGACCGACGCCCTCCTCGACGCCGCCTGCGCGCAGATCGAAACCCATGCCGTCACCTCGGGCGTTGACCTGCGGCGGCTGAACTATCAGCAGCCCGACGCTTTCACTCTCGCCGCGCTTCCCCTCGCCCGGACCGCCCTATGACCCGGACACCTCCCGCCGCCGATCCCACTCCCCACCTGATGGACGAGATCCTGGCCCTGCTCACCCCCTTGCAGGCCATCCAGCATCGTCACCAGGAGCTACTGGACGCCCACCGCACAGCGGACGGGGACGTGATCGAAGAACAGCGCACCGAGTACGAAGAGGTGCGCGAAGCAACGGCCATGGAGGCCAGCGACACCCTCGACGTCGTGATCAAGCGCCTCGAACTGCTGGCCGCCGTCCCCACCCGCCGCGCCTTCACCCCGCACTCACCGGCCCCGGCCACAAGGACGGAGAACAGCCCTTCCTGTTCGTCGTCCATGCCACCGACCTCCACGATGCCCACCGCACCCTCTACGAACTGCCCTCATTCCAAGCATGGTTGCAAGACGCCACGGCCGTAGGCGCTCACAGTCCTTCACCCGGGGACACAGCGTTGGTGCCCGAGGAGAGCCACCCCGGGGCCCGCGCCCCCGGCTCGTACAACGACCTGCGCCACGAGCAGGCTCGCGTCCTGGCCCAGCGTTCCCCCACCCAGCCCACGGCCACAGCGGCGAAGCCGAAGGCACCGCGCCGTTCGCGCTGACTAACCCCCCGCCCACCGCCGGCCCTGCCTTGTGGCAGGAAGGACCACCACCTTTGACCTATCGCACGCGTCCGGACGACGCGCACCCCTACCTCCGGGCCGCAAGCGCCGGAGTCCGCTATCACACCCGCGCCCTGGCACGGCCGACCGCCATCCCTCCCGTACCGGTGGATCGTGTGCACCTCGACGTGCTGCACGCGCACCTCACCGCCCTGCACCGCCTCCTGGACCAGCTCGCCGAGACCACCCGGCCACCACACCCCGCCGCAGGCCGCCACCTGATCACCGCGCACACCCGCCTGTGGCAGGCCACCGCCGAGATCCACTCGGCCTTCCACCTGCTGCCCAACAACACAGCGGCACCAAGCGCCGAGGCGAGCGAGTGCCATCCGGAGCGCCTGCTCGAAGGACCACCCGTGCTGACCATCTGCCAGCGCCACCTGGCCGCCGGCCACAGCATCCGCCGCAAGACCACCCCCACCGACCTGCGTCCGCACACCACGGCCTGCGTTCGATGAGCCGCCGAATGGAGGGCACCCGATGACCAACCGGCCTGCCCGCCGCGCTTCCGCGTCCGCCTTGTTCACCCCGCACGGAGGCGACCGGGCCAGCCGCAAGGCCGCCCGGCGGCAACTGGCGGAGGCCACCGCCAAGGCCCACGCCGATGCAAGCGTCCATCCGGCAGGCACCGCACCCGCCGAGAACGTGGCACCCGCCGCGCTCTACCCCCCGAGCGGTCGGCCCGGAGCCGCCTCGGCCCGCGGGAACCGGTTGAAGCTGCCCGCGCACCGCATGACGACCGCCGTGGCCGGCGGTGCGTACCCCTTCCTCGCCGAAGGCGGCCTCGGCGCCGAAGGCGTCTACATCGGACGCGACGTCCACGCCGAAGCGTCGTTCGTGTTCGACCCGTTCGCCCTGTACGGCAAGATCGACGGGTTCACCAACCCGAACATCCTGCTGGCCGGGGTGATCGGCCAGGGCAAGAGCGCGCTGGCGAAATCGTTCGCGCTGCGGTCAGTCGCCTTCGGCTACCGCGTCTACGTTCCCTGCGACCCCAAGGGCGAGTGGACCGCAGTGGCGCTGGCCCTGGGCGGGACATCCGTCGCCCTCGGTCCTGGCCTGCCCGGCAGGCTCAATCCCCTGGACGCGGCACCGCGGCCGGCGAGCATCTCGGCGGCCGACTGGGTCGGGGAAATCCGCAAGCGGCGCCTGCTCCTGCTGGGCTCCCTCGCCCGGACCGTCCTCGGCAGGGACCTGCTGCCCATGGAGCACACCGCCCTGGACATCGCCCTCGACGCCACCGTCACCCGCGCCACCGCCACCAACCGCACCCCGCTCCTCGGCGACGTCGCCACCACCCTCAACGACCCCGCCGCCCTCGACGAAGCCGCCGGAATGATGTCGGGACGACTCGGCGACGCGGCCCGCGACCTGGCGCACGCCATGCGACGGCTGATCCACGGCGACCTGGCCGGCATGTTCGACGCCCCCTCCACCGTGACCTTCGACCCCAGCGCGCCGATGCTGACGATCGACCTGTCGCAACTAGGCGGATCCGGCGACGACACCGCACTGGTCCTGGCCATGACCTGCGCCTCCGCCTGGATGGAGTCCGCGCTCACCGACCCCAACGGCGGCCGGCGCTGGATCGTCTACGACGAGGCATGGCGCCTCATGCGCCACGCCGGCCTCCTGCAACGCATGCAGGCCCAATGGAAACTTTCCCGCGGCCTCGGCATCGCCAACCTCATGGTCATCCACCGGCTGTCCGACCTGCTCACCGCAGGCGACGCCGGATCCCGCGGACGCGCCCTGGCCGAGGGCCTCCTCGCCGACTGCAGCACCCGCATCATCTACCGCCAGGAAACCGACCAGCTCCACGCCGCGGCCTCGCTGCTCGGCCTGACCTCCGTCGAGATGGACGCCATCGCGCACCTCAACCGGGGCCGCGGGCTCTGGAAGGTCGCCGGACGATCTTTCATCGTCCAACACCAACTGCACGCACTTGAATTGTCGCTATTCGACACAGATGCTCGGATGCATTGAGTCTCTCGTGGGTTCACGAATTGCGACGTCAACGTCACCAAGGAGGTGCGCTCATGCCGAGCCCCACCACGCCACCTGCCTCGACCGCGCGGGCCGCCCTACCTCGGCCGTTCTTGCCGCAAAGCACCTCAGCAGCCGGGTTCCTCGCGCTCGCCTACGCCTATCTACTCGCCTTCAACTTGCTGCAGCAACTCGCAGCCACGACGAACGCTCCAGCCCCTGTCCCCTACCTGTTCCTCGGCGTCATCGACGGCTTCATCACCTTCGCGATCTACGCCGCGGTACGGCTGCGTCCCGACGAGAACAAGGAAGCATCCGCGTGGACCATGGCGGTACTCGCGATCATCGTTCGTGGCATCACGGTCCTCGTGCTCGGCGTCCTAGGCACACGTCAAAGCCCGGGGAGCAGGTGGCAGCCCGCAGACGTCGCCACCACATGGATGTCTGTTGTGGCGCCTCTCATCCTTGTTCTCGCCGTACACCTCTACGCCCTGGTCACCCAGAACGCTGCAGACTTCGAGCAAGTCCGAGAGCGGTGATGCCCGATGACATCTCGGCAGCTTCGGCACGCCACGTCACCGACGGCCATGACCGGCATTCGTCCCGGCTCCGCTCGCTCCGTCCTCGCCCGTCGGGCAACCAACCCACACCCTGGAGAAGGACAGCGAAGCGTTCATGAATCCCAGTATTGAGCGGCAGCTCATTCCCCGAGGCGACACGGTTCGCCTGATCAACCAACTGCAGGAATTGGTGCTTCGGCTCAAGGACACGGCTGAGCAGATGCGGTTGCTCACGGACGCGGGGCGTGTTCCGCAAACGCCGGACTTTTCCTCACTGATCCAGCATGCCGCCGAGGCACAGGGCCTCTCCCACGAAGTCGTCAACCTGGCTGCCCAGTTCACCCAGACTCCACACAGCACGAACCGCGCCGGCAGCGCCGTCCTGGCCCACCTGGCGACGGCCGCCACCTTGTCGGCCTTCGCCGCACCGCACTTCGCCGAGACGGCAGAGGCCGCCCTTGCCCTGCCCCGGTCCTGTGGCCCGACCGACCGGCAGTACGCGGAAAACCGCATGGTCATCGACCACGCCACCGCGCGCGCCTACCTGCGGCGCACGTCGGACTCGCTGCGCGACGCGGTCAAGGTACTCGACGAACACCTCGACCTCCACCGTTTCTTCCCGACGCCATCCCGACCGGACAGCCCGGCGCTTCTGCCGCCCAAGCCGGGCACACACCGCTTCTAACCCCCGTCGGCGCACCCCTCCCGGCATCCCCTTCCCAAGGAGTCCCCTGAACCGCCCCACCCATTTCAGCGACGCCGACTGGGCCGAGTACCAGAAGAGCCAGGCCGAACACGGCCACCACATGGCACAGATCGCCGATCACGAAGCCCAGATGGAACATGACCTGCCCTGCGCCTACGACGCCTACGAATTCGACTCCACCGCCCCAGCGCGACCCGAGCAACAGCCCCATCTCGCCCCCCGGGACCCCGCGCCTTCGCGCACTGACTCCCCGCAGGCGCAACCGTGGCTGCTGACGACAAAGGGTTTCCGGATTCCTTCCCCGTCGCGCGCCGCGTGCCTGCCGGCACTTCGCCTCTCGCACCGCTTCCCGACCACCGCAACGTGCACACCGCCTGGTGGCGGGAGCTGTGGGGGCGCCACGCGCACATCACCACACCGTTGCGACAGCTCGGGATGGAGTGCGACATCGAGTTCGGTCTCAGCGCATACATCGTGCACGTATCGCTCCCCGACAACAGCTACCTGATCATCGGCCCACCGCAGGAGCCTGCCTCCGAGCATCCGCCGGGGGATCCCGAGGGGTGGATCGTGACCCGTCAACACCACGACAGACCAGAGTTGTTCGAGCTGATCTACGACTCGGTCCCCTCGACCGACCCCGGCGCCCCTGAACGTCCCGAAGCCCGCCACAGCCGCAGTGCCACGCAGGTGATCGAGGCCATCGACCAACGGCTCACCCAACTCAGTCTGTTGCCGGCGCCTCCCGCGTCCACCGGAAGCCCGAGCATGCCCACCGCAGCCCAGCCCGAAGCACCGGAACCTCCCGCCGAGGTCGCAGACAGCACCGCCGGTTACGTCTACGGCGACGCTCTCCTCGCGCTCACCGACCAGCTCAACGGAGCCGGCTCGCACGCCGAGGCCGCCGCGCTGCTGCACCAGATCCTGGACCCGATCAACGGCCTGCTGGAACGGCTCGGCGAGTTCTTCGAAGCAGCAGGTGAGAAAGCCAAGGAAGCCGAGCAGGACGACGGCTTCGACCTGTCCTACGACCTCGCCGACGCCGCTGCCGAGATCCGCAACCTCGGGGAAGTCCTGCACGTCGCCGAGGACCGGATGCGGGCGCTGACCCCGCTACCGCCGGCGCCCCGACCGTCGGCGGCCCTTCCCCGGACTTCACCCTTTCCCCCGCCGGCCCTCCCTTCGGCACCGCCGGGGCACACACGCTGATGCCGGCACACCGCACTAAGCCCCCAGGACTCCATGACCCCACCCCGCACCGATCTGTCCACATTCGCCAATGGCCTGGCCGCCCGGCTGCCCGGCACCTGGACCAGCGACTACCAACGCCACGCCACGTACGCGGACCAATTCTCCCGGACCGAGCAGCTATGGGACCTCGGCCACGTCCAGCACATCGTCAGCCAGTACGTCCTGACCCACGACGCCGTCCTGCACGGCCCGGACGGGCAACGGCTCTACATCACCGACCGACCGCACTACCCGCATCAGTTCGTCGTCGCACCGCTCGCCCCGGACGACGACGAGACTCAGCCGCATCACTTCGAGGGGGTCGCGGAGCCCAACGGCATCGCCGTCCCCAACAATCCCGCGCGCGCGGCAGCCCGCGTCGACCGCCGGGTCCTGCCCCGCTACGAGCAGGCCCTGCAAGTGGTGCGCGACAACGCCGCAGACCAGCCTGAGCCGCCGCACCGGCCCGAACCGCCGCAGGTCGCCCAGGTCCTCACCTTGACGGTGTACGAGGACGGGGCCCTGGGCGCACCGTACGCAAGCGTGCCCGAGCAGGCCCGCACGACGCTCTACGCCTGCGGTTTCCAGTACCACCCGCACCAGGCCGCGATCCTCCTGCCCGCCACGTACAGCGAGAACGGTCGGATGCTCCGTCTCCAGGCCGTCTTCCGGCTGCTCACGGCCAAGGGCATCGGCGTGAACCTACGACACGCCGCCCCCACCAGCAGTCCTGCGCCCCCGCCCACCTCGGGGCAGGCCGCCCGCACGTCCCATCGGTGATCCGCTCCTGAGCGCGCCTCGCGGAGTTCACCGGCTGTCCGACCTCGACGCCATGAGCCAACTGCGGTCCCTGGCCGAGCGCATCCACCAGGCCGCCGACAACATGCCCTTCACCAACGCCCGGCACTGCGTCAATGACAATCTCGACGAGCTGGAAGACCGGATCCACGACATCGCCGGACTGATCATGCATGTCACCAGTGCCGCCGCGTTCGCGCACCGGGTCGTCAGCGGCCATGCCGGCGCCAAGGACGGCGTCACCCAGCGCAGAGTCACCGCGCTGACGCAATCCGTGGCCGCCCTGGGGTGCGTCGTGGCCGATCTCGGGGCAGCCGTCGCCCACGCCGGCCTCCTGCATCAGGCCGCGCCTCTCCAGGGCTCGCCGAAGAAGGCCGATGCCCGGCAAGTCACCCGCTCCGCCCTCGACCATCTGCTCAACAGCGCCCGCGATCACCTCTATCAGGCAGCACACCAACTGCGCCTCGACGCGGACCACCTCGCCCCGACACCGCTCACACCCCGACGTGCGCCGGCACCTGCCGCCGCTCAGGCCGTGAGCCGCTCTTCACCCCGTACGCGCTGACCACACCCCGTTGACCTTTGGAGTCCGTATCCGCATCGCCCGCCGCACCCTGCCGCTGATCACCGGCGCCGCCTGCCTCACCCTGGCCCTGGCCGCCTGCACCAACGGCAGCAGCTCCTCCCCCGCCGCACCGACCCCCACCACCAGCTCCGTGGCAAAGCCCGCACCTGCCCTCAGCGCCGCCCAGGCCAAGGCCGTCATCGCCCGTTACTCGGTGATCAACAACAAGGCCAATGCCACCGACGACCGCGCCCTGCTCAACACCATCGAAGACGATTCGATGTATGCCATGTCGCTCGCGGAGTACACGGAATACGGCGGGCTGACCAAGGCCGAGCGCAAGCCCTACACGCCGTGGTCCTACGACCTGGCGAGCGCCCGGCTGTACATCCCGCGGGTCACCGCCGGCCAGTCCCGCTGGTTCGTCGCCGCGCTGTCCACCGCGAAGGGCAAGGCCCCCTCCCGGCTGGCCGTCTTCTCCGAGCAGCCGGAACACCAGCGGTGGGAGATGGTCTCCGTCACCGACCTCGACAACGGCACCCTGCCTTCAATCGCGCTGGACTCCGACGGGTACGCCACCGCGGTGGCGCCCAACGACCCGCGGCTCGCCGCCGGCGCAGACCTGCTGCGCAACGGCGTCCTCGACAACTTCGCCACCGGCGGCACCACCACCGGCCAGAAGGTCTTCGCTCCGACCGAGGCGAGCAAGCGGCAGATCAAGGTTCACGTCGAGACCGGCCGCCAGTACGGATCCCAGGGCACCAGCGTGTTCGCCGGAACCGTCAACAGCTTCCCGGACGCCTACGCGCTCAAGACCACCGACGGGGGCGCCCTGATCCTCTTCTCCCACACCCACACCCAGACCGACACCGTCGCCCACGCCGGGCTGGAGATCATCCCGGGCAAGGACGACCGGGCCTGGCTCCACGACATCCCGCGCCTCTCCATTCGATACACCTTCGTGTGCGACGACGCCGCCACCGTCCCCGCCAAGGGCGCCCCTTCCCGGCTGATCGGCTACACGTGCGCCCGCACCGACGCCTCCGGCCCGCCGTCCACACCCCGGCAGTCGGACCGCGCATAAGCCCTGCACTGCCGAGGAGCACTCGTGTCCCACCCTGATTTCGAGCTGTACGACAACGCCGGCCGCGACGCCGAACAGATCAGCGCCGCTCGCTACGGCATCGCCACCCGCGCCGACCTGCTGCGGTGGGCTCGGCGGGACGCCGCGCCCTTCCTGGCCGAGCACCCGCTGCCGGACGGACCCCTACCCAGCCCGGACCCGGCCCCTTACCTGGCTGCACTCGCCGCGGCCCAGACGCCCGCCGAGGTCCACGCCGTCACCAGCCGCCTCCTGGACGCCGCTGAACCCGCGCTCCGCGCGATGAGCGACTACCTCCTCGCCGCCGCCCAGTGGCGCGGTCAGCACCGCGAGGCGGCGAAGGACTCCCCACCCAAGCTGCTCCTGGAAGCGGCCAGCCGCAGCCTGTCCGCCCTGGCCATCGCCGACCACGCCGACCTGGAAGCACTACGGGCCGCATACGACCCCGCGCCGACGTCCAAGAACCAGGCCCCCGGCCCTCCCTCGCTCCCGCCGAGCAGCACACCACCCGGTCAGGTTCCCCCGCACCGCCCGGCGCGCTGACCTGCCCCAACCCACCTCCGACCTGGAGACCTCCCTGTCCACACGCGCCTTCATCGCCCGCCCCACCGATCGCACGGGCTACAGCGGCATCTACGTCCACGTCGACGGCGTGCCCAGCCACCACCTGCCGTTGCTCCTGACCGCCTACCAGCACCGATTCCGTCGCAAGTTGGAAGCCATGTCCCATCACCTCATCGACACGGTGGCCATTGGCTGGGACGAGTTGGGCACCGACCTTCTCGACGGGGCCCCGCTCTCGCTCATCGCCGGGCTGACCGGCGGCGCGCAGTGGCCCAGCCGCGCGCTCGCCCACGTGATCACCCCGGACGGCTCCCCTCCGGTGCGCATGACCGTCACCGACGACACCGCCGACGCGCAGGGCATGCAGTGGGGCTACGTCCTGCACGAGCAGGGGATCGAGGTGATCAGCCTGTACCACCAGGACCTCGGCCCGATCGTGAAGTGGTCCACCGACCCGCGCACCCTCTTCAGCGACGATCGCGAGCTCTGGTTCTGCGACGAGCCCGCCCCGATCATCCGGTCCGTGCAGAACACGCCGCCCCTGGGCCCTCCCACATCGGCCCCGGCCAAGACCGGCATCCAGCGCCCCGCCACGCGCCGCTAGCCCTCCCCTCGTTCCCCGGAGACTCCTCTGCCCCCGCACACCACGCCCCTGATCACCGTCGTCATCGCCAGTCGGCTGCGCGAGGACCGGCTCGGCTACCTGACCGCCATGCACGCCAGCCTTACCCGGCAGTCCGTCCCCTGGCAGGCCCTGATCGCGCTCGACGGGGTCTCTGCTGATCGCCTGCCTGCACCGCTCGCCCAGGACCCCCGAGTCCGCACCCTTGCGCTGCCCCGCCCGGTCGGCGCCGCCTGCGCCCGCAATCTCGGCCTCGCCCAGGTCCGAACCCCGTACTGCAACTGGGCCGACGACGATGACGAGTTCACCGACGACGCCATGTCCGTGCGCCTGGACACCCTGGAGTCAGCCGGGGTGGGCTGGTGTGCGGGGTGGAGTGAGGACCTGTATCCGGACGGCTCGACCAGCCTGTGGCGGTGCCCCACGCCACCGGGTCGGCACGAGGCCGGCGACGTGTGGACGTACTGGAAGTCCCCGGCGGACACCATCCCGATCGGGCCGACCACGATCCTGGCCCGTACCGACCTCGTACGCGCCGCCCCGATGGGCGGCCTTGTGCAAGGTGAGGATTACTGCACGGCCGTCGGCATATCGAATCTCGCCCCCGGAATTCTGCTGCCAACTCCGGTTTACAGATATCGAAAGCACGCTGGCCAGCTCACGGCCCAGCGTGGATATGACGCGTTAGAGGCGGCGGCTCGCGAGCATGCCTGGCAGTACGGCCGCAGCCTGCGCTCCGCTCTCCGCAACCATTCGCCTCTAGGATCCGCCGCTTCGCTGACAATGAAGGCGATCCATTGACAATGGATTAACAAATCCGCGGTCCCATTGGCAATGACTACGTACCGTAGCGGACATTGTCGATGCTTTTCCGGTCTTCTCCAGTGCGTGGTGCCCGTCCTCCGTGCCGTCCTGGGTATGGCAGTACGGAGCACCGGCAGCGCCCCTCGTACGCGCAAGGTTCCTACGGCGTCGATTCGGTACGAGGACACGTCGGTACGTGAAGTGCCTTTACGTCGGCTGCGGTTGGCGGATTTCGTGGAGTTGAATCCGTGGCTCGGCCTGGGAGTTTCTGTGCTGCTGGGGGTGACCGGCTCCGCCTTCGCAGACGACCAAGACTTCAATCTGCGCATTAGGGCGGAAGACTGCCTGGACCAGGGTGCGCAGCCGGAGGATGGCGATGGGTGTGACCGACAATCAGGAGATCACGGAGATGATCGAGAAGATGCAGATCGACGGCCGCGCCCTGTTCGACGCCGCCACCGCCCGCCGCCGCGCCCTGGAGACCGGCACCCCGGACACCGGGGTCGCCGCGGGACTCGGCGACATCATCGCCGTCCCGCCCGTACGTGCCGCCCGCGAGGCCGGCCTGCTCCAGGCGGTGCCGATGTTCACCCGTCTCACCGAGGACGGCCCCATCTGGCCCGACGGGAGCAGCACCGCTGCGGACGCGATCATCTGGGTCACCGGCTTCCGGCCAGCCCTCGCCCACCTCGCCCCGCTCCGTCTCCGCGATCGAGACGGCCACATCCTCAGTGCCGGCACTCGCGCCGTCCAAGAGCCCCGCCTGCATCTGCTCGGTTACGGGGACTGGACGGGGCCGGCTTCCGCGACGCTCATCAGCGTCGGCCGCCCCGCCCGCGACGCCGCCCGTGCTGTCGCCGCGCTCGTGGAAGCCGCCTGAACTGCGGGTTCCTGGCGGCGTTGGCAAATCGCTCGCGCACGCACGCTCCGGCGAGGAGCATCGTCCGTATCCGGCAGGTGACTGGATGCTTCTCCGCTGCGGATGCGCCGACGGTAAAGCGCGAACACAGGGCACGGAGGCGATAGGTACATGGATCCCGTGGCACGGCTGCTTGTTCTGGACCCGCACACGCAGTCCGCGGTGCTGTGCCATCCCGAACAACGACGCAACATCTCCATGGTCACCACCCTGCTCCGTGAGATGGATGCGGCCGGGCACGAGCCGAGCGCGCTGTTCAACTTCCAGACCCGGCTGTTCCACGCCTCCTACCGCGCCCAGCAAGCCGCCGGGGACATTACCCGCGCGCTCAAGAGACTGGGACAAGGCAAATCGCCGGGCTGGCCGGTCTCCCGGGATGCCGACACCCACAACTTCGCCGCTCCCCCCTGGGTGCTGGCCTGCAGGCCGAACGACCCCGATCGCGGGGCCTGGGAGCGGGAACGGATTGTCGCCGACCGGGTGGTGCGCCAGCTGCGCTGCGTGGGCGACGGCCTGGCCTGGCGGGTATGCCGCTACCGGCGCGAATACATGATCGCCCTGTCCCGTCACGACCCCGCAGGTCCCTTCGTGGGCAAGGACGGACTCGGATACGAGATCGGGCGGGTCATCGACTACTACCAAAAGAACGGCAAGTTCGCCCTACTCAACGACCTGACATCGGTCCTGCGCCACTGCGATGTCACCGAAGTGCGCAACAGCCGGTACCAGGAACTGTGCGAGGTCAAGGCCCGGCCCACCCGCACAGCACGGGCCAAGGCTGCCAAGCAGCGGCGGGAAGCCCAGCACGCCCTGCTGGTCGCCGACGGGATCGAGCCAATACCTGGCATCGACGGCGGCGCGCTCATCGTGCGCTCCCACGTGCAGCTGCGGACCCATGTGCGGGAGCTGACGGCGGTCTTCGACCGCGCGGAACGCGACGGCCATGCCGTCGCGCGCGTCGGGGACCGGGTGGTACGGGTCTTCCACGGAGGGGTGACGGATCCGATCGCAGCACTTCAGCAATCGGAGGAGCGGCATCAGGCGGCGCTTGCCCGCTACCTGCCGCAGCCGATGCAGCCTCTGCGCGTGCTGATGAACGATGCTGCCGCCAGCGACCCGCTCCTGGCCCCGTACAGCATCTACCCGCTGCCCGCCGGGCAGCGGGCCGCCCTGATCTGCGACCATCTCCTGGTCGAGGTCACACTGAGCGCGCAGGCGCTGCAGCACAGCTTCCGCCAGACCGGCCTGGCCGCGCAGATCCTGCTGACCGCGGCTGACCCCGATAGCGAAGCGGTCATGAAAGTGATCGGCACGAAACGGACCGCGACGCTCTACTCCCCGGCGGTACGCCAGCTCCTGCTGGAGTTCATCCACACCCGCTGCTTCGTGCGGGCTTTTGCAGCCGAGCTCGCCCGCCCCGGCCGTTCCCGCCACAACCTGCTGACGTTCAGCAATGAACAGGCGGCGTGGCGCTGAACCACACCTCTCGGCGCCGGCGGCCTCGCAGCGTAGCCGGGCCGTCGAAGCCCGCGCCGTATCAATCAGTCGGCGCCAGCGCCCCGGACAACGCAGCCAGCACGGACGGCGCGACCCTGTAGTAGGCCCAGGTCCCACGCCGCTCGGAAGTGAGCAGACCGGCCTCGCGCGGCTTCTTCAGGTGGTGGCTGACACCAGGTTCCGTCCGCCTCCCAGCGGGCGAACCGCTCGCAGGCCGTCTGCCACGGCCCATTGCGTTCTGGCAGTTCACGCCACGAAGCACCCGTCCGCCAACGCCACAACACCCCGATAATCACTGCCAATGATCACGTCACGGCCGCGTACGACCATCAACACCTGACAACAGGGGCGCTACGCGTTCCCACGCCATGTCCGTCAGGTCCCCACGACCCACCACAAGATCGTTATCAGAGGTCTTCGCCCGTGCTGAGGAAGACCGACTTGAACAGGTCGGCCGCGTCGACGAGGGGCTCGGTGGGCACCCGGAGCTCACCACTGGTCACCGCGTCGTTGCCGTCCTCGGTCAGCTCCCACGAGACCTCCACCGAACTGGCCTCAGGGTCCTTCGCGATGATGACGTAGTCGTCTTGGTCGCTCGTCCAAACTACGTTCGGACGGAACGACTCCGGAGTGAGCACAACTTCGGCGTCCCCGCCGTGGGTACTCCAGGTCACGGGATAACCCCGCGGGATGGGTCGGATCGCCGAGGGGGCGAAGCTCGACGGGAACGGCATGTGGCGCCCCAGCACTGGTTCGACGACCTTCTCCAAGTCTGCGGCGTCCGGATCGAGGTAATCCAGCACTTCGCAGTTATGGAACGTCAGAATCAGGTGCGGCTTGGAGACGAAACGACCGCGGCTGACCACCTGGACGCAGGCACCCGACATCCCGACGCCTAGGAAGTGCTCCCGCCCCTCGGCGATGTGCTCGGCTTTCTTGCTCCGCCATGCGGCGAGCGCCTGCTCCCGGTCCTGCTTCGACAGCGGCTTCGGGTTGCCAAGGAAGCTCGACGGCAGTGTCAACAGCGCCGAGCCGCGAGTGCCTTCATCCGGTGTCGGCTGCTTGCTGAACTGCTCTTCCTCATAGCAGCGCAAGCTCTCCAGGACCTCGTCCACACGGTCGACCCTGCAGATCGGACCGAGCACTTGTACCTCAAGGTCAATCGGTGGCCTCCCGCCCCGGCGGACGCGCTCGACGAGGGCGAGGACCTCTCCGGAGCGTGCAGGCCGCGTGTTGCTGGTGCCTCGAACGTAGATCGCGCCGTCTGCAAGGCTGTCGCGGCGGTCGTCACTCTGATAGCTCTTGTGACACGGAAAGATCGTCTGGCCATCCTCCGGCGGCTGGGCGATGACGAAGAGGACCTCGTGATCGGAGTCGATGCCGATCCTGCCGAACTCGAAGGCCGGGAACTGGGGCCCGAGGTAGGGGCGGAGTCGGTCCTCAAGCTCGTGTGCCTCGGTTCCACGCGGCACTCCGGGAGCACTGTTCTTCTGTACGCCGATGACCAGGACCGCGTAGCCGTGGAAGTGTCGGGCCGCCTCCCCCGGACGCCGGTTCGCTGCGCCCAGAAGGAACTTTGCGATCTTGGCCGCAGTCGCCTTGCTGTTCATGTCGAGAGGGCTCTTGACCTCAAGGTAGGTCGTCTCAGCCTCATCGCCAACAGCGACTACGTGCCCAAGAACGCCCCGCAGGGCGCGCTCACCAAGTGGGATGACGCTGGTATCGAGAGCGGAGTTCCCGGCGTCTGAGTCGTCTGAAGGCAAGAGATCCCGCATGGGCCGATTCTGCCATTCATGACCGCCGGGCGGGATCGAATATCCGCCTTCGAGAAGCCTGGGCCGCGGTCACGGCGCAACATAGCCGACGATCGCCGGTTACCCCAACCGGCGATCGTCATGACACTTGAAGCTCCCCTCCAGCCACAGATCTCAGCGAGTCGGCACGCGCGTGGTTTGCAAAGCCGCCTCCTCGAAGGAGCAGCCCCATCTCTTCCATGGCCACGAGCCTGCCCGCACAAAGCGATGCCCGCTACTCACCGCGACCACCCAAGCATCGATCGCAGAGGCAAGTGCTCATGATCGGGCGACGAGCCCCACGACTATGAATGCTCACTGCGCTCAACACCCGAGGTAGCCGGAAATCGCGGAACCTACATCGCCCCAGCCCGCTGCCAGCGCCCGCCGGCGCTTGCTGCAGGACTGCCAGCTCGCGCGCACCGCTGACACTCAGGATCACCGACATGAGCACCCCTCCCGAAGCGGAAATCTTTCTCTCGACCAGCCACACCCACGGCCTTGTCGCCATCACCTCCGGCGAGAGGTTCCTCGCAGGGCTTCGGCGTGAAGTCGGTATGACCGGTTCGCGATCATGGAATGTCCAGAATGTGCAGCGGTCGGGTGGCGTCGCGGGCGTTTCTCCGGAGGGCGGCGGCGATGCATTGTCGGCCGATGAGGC
>NZ_JAPVLS010000098.1:0-32230 GCF_027158125.1 Streptomyces sp. H39-C1 | reverse complement strand
GTCGTGCTCCCGGTCGACAGCCTGCGCCGCCGTGGTCAGCAGATCGACGCGCCGGGCCAGTTGCGATCTGCGGGCGGCCACGGTCGCGAAGCCGCCGCGCGCCCGCGACAGCTGCTCGGCGATCCGCTCGTACTGCTCGTCGAGCTCCTCGTGCCGCTCCGCGGTCCTGCGGTCGCGTTCCCGTTCGGCCTCGCCGAGCGCCTCACGGGCGGCGTGGGTGTCGGCGGCGGCGCGCACCGCGAGCACGTATTCGCCGTCCAACGCGGTGTACGCGGCGGCCAGTTCGTCCACCGGGGTGTCGCCGGCCGCCGCCAGGGCGGCGTCCCGCCCGGCCCGCGCGCGGCTCAGCTCGTCCTGCACGGCGCTCTGCGCGGCGGACGCGCTCTGGTAGGCGGCGTAGGCGGCGTCCTCGTCCTCGCGGGTGACCTGCCGGTCGGAGGGACGGGCCGGCTCGGGGTGCTCGGCGGAGCCGCACACCCGGCAGTTCTCGCCGGGCACCAGGGCGGCGGCCAGTTCCGCGGCGATACCGGAGATCCGCCCTTCGCGGGCGTCCTGCCAGGCCTCGCGGGTGTCGGCAGCCCGGTCCCGGGCGGCGCGGTGCCGGTCCTCGGCCACGGTCAGGGCGTGGGCGTAACGGTCACGCTCCCGGGCCGCGTCGAGGCGGCGGCGGGCCTGGTCGCGTTCGGCGTCCAGCGTTCCGGCGCGGGCCGCGGCGGCCTGGGCGTCGTCGACGCGCCGCTGCAGACGCAGCCGTTCCGGCTCCCAGCCCTCCAGCCAGCCGTCGGTCTCCTGTACGGCCTCGCCGTCGCCGCGCGCCTCGGCCTCCAACCGGTCGCGGCGGACGGCCAGTTCCGCGGCGCGCCGCTCCAGCTCCCCCGCCTCGGTGAGCGATCCGAGCTCCTCGCGCAGCTGGTTGGCGGTCGCGGTGAGCTGTTCGGCGGCCGCCTCGGCGAGGTCGGCGGGGAGCTCCGCCCGCGCACTGCACCGGGCGGCGAGCGCCTGCTGGTGCTGTGTGGCGGCCTTCTCCCGCAGTTCCAGGGCCGATTCGACGCCGGAGGCGCGGTGCGCCCGCTCCAGCCGGGCGCGCTGTTCATCACGTTCCGACCGGGCCCCGGCGATGCCGTCGGCCCGGCGGCGGGCGGCGGCGTGGCGCTGCTGCAGCCCGTACAGCTCCTGGACGGCGGCGGCCTCGTCGCGGGCCCGGAGGTGTGCCTGTTCGGCCAGCTCCAGCGCGCTCACCGCGATGGCGTGGCGCTCGCGCGCGGTGGAGCGCAGTACGGCCGCCCACTGCAGGATGGGCGCGGCCAGGTCGGAGTGGACGGCCGGTGCGCGCGCCGGAACGTCCTCGGGCAGCCAGTCGTCCAGCGGCTCGGCCCCCGGTCCCGCCGCCTGGGCGAGGCGTCCGGCGAGGTTGTCCAGCTCCTGGTCGCCGGTCTGGATCCGCTGTTCGGCGGCGCGGCGGCGCTCCTTGAGCCACTCCTCGACGGCCTTGAAGCGACGGGTGTCGAAGAGCCGGCCCAGCAGGGCGCCGCGTTCGGCGGCGGTGGCCCGCAGGAAGTTGGCGAACTCGCCCTGCGGCAGCAGCACCACCTGGCAGAACTGCTCCCGGCTCATCCCGATCAGCTGCTTGAGTTCCTCACCGATCTCCTGGTGGGACTTGGAGAGCGCGCGCCACTCGCCGTCGCTGCGCTCCCGCAGCAACGTGACGGCCTTCTCCTGGGTCGTCCCGGAGCCGCGCTTCTTCGGGCGCTGCTGCTCGGGCCGCCGGGTGATCTCCAAGTGCCTTCCGCCGACGTGCAGTTCGAGCACCACCTCGGTGCTGAGGGCGGCGTCGGCGTGGTCGCTGCGCAGCCGGTTGGCCGGCCGGCTGCCGGGGACCTCGCCGTACAGGGCGAAGCAGACGCCGTCGAGGATGGAGGTCTTCCCCGCCCCGGTCGCGCCGTGCAGGAGGAACAGTCCGGCCGAGGACAGTTCGTCGAAGTCGACGCTCTCGGTGCCCGCGAAGGGGCCGAAGGCGGTGAGGTCGAGCCGGTGCAGCCGCATTGCTTACGTTTCCGTCCTTGCGTGGTGCGCGCGTACCGCGTCCAGGGCCTCGCGCAGTACCGTCCGTTCCCGCCCGTCGGGGCCCGAGCCCCGGACGTGGGCCACGAAGTCCTCGGCGATCTGCTGGTCGGTGCGGCCGCGCAGCCGCTGGGCGTAGGAGACCGCCGGGTCGGCGCCGGAGTTCTCGGGGTCGAAGGCGAGGCTGAGCACGTGCGGGAAGCGCTTGGCCAGGGCCGCCATCGGTTCCGGCAGGCGCAGCGCGTCGGTGAGGGTGGCCTCGACCCAGGCGTCCTCGTGCCGCTCCAGCGCCGGATCGGCGAGCAGGTCGTCCAGGTGGCCGCGGATCCGGGCGATCGGGCGCGGCACCGGGCAGTCGACGCGCTCGGCGGTCACGGCGCCGTCCTGGTCGAGGTCGACCAGCCACATGCTCTTGCGGTGCCGCTCCTCGGAGAAGGAGTACGCCAGCGGCGAGCCGGAGTACCGGACCCGTTCGGTGATCGTCTGGCAGCCGTGCAGATGGCCGAGCGCCACATAGTCGACGCCCGCGAAGATCTCGGCGGGCACGGCCTCCACCCCGCCCGCCGTGATGTCGCGCTCGCTGTCGCTCGGCGCGCCTCCGGTGACGAAGGCGTGCGCCAGCACCACCGAGCGGGTACCGGCCGGGCGGGTGGCGAGATCGGCGCGCACCCGGTCCATGGCCGCGCCCAGCACGGCGGTGTGGTCGGCCCGCTCGGCGTCGAACTCCGCACGGACCAGAGCAGGTTCGAGGTAGGGCAGCCCGTACAGCACGGTGTCACCGGCGGCGCCCGGCAGGACGACGGGGATCGCGCAGCCCGCCGGGTCGGTGCGCAGGTGGATGCCGGCGCGGCCCATGAGGCCTGCGCCGACGCCCAGCCGCCGGGCCGAATCGTGGTTCCCGGAGATCATCACCGTCGGGACGCCGAGGTCGGCGAGCCGGTGCAGGGCGTCGTCGAAGAGCTCGACGGCGGACAGCGGCGGCACCGCCCGGTCGTAGATGTCCCCGGCGACGAGCACCACGTCGACGGCCTCGGCGCGGACCGTGCTGACGAGGTGGTCGAGGAAGGCCGCCTGGGCGGCGAGCAGGCTCTCACGGTGGAACGAACGTCCCAGATGCCAGTCGGAAGTGTGCAGAAGTCTCACTGGGGTGCTCCGACCTGCACGTTTATCGCTCCTCCACCCCGGTACCCGCACCGAATCAGCGTGGGGTCCCGCTGTCGGCACCGACCACGCTAGCGCCCGGACGCCCCCCATCCATCACGGACCTCGGTTTGTCATCGGTTCCGGGGCCGGACGGCGGGCGGTATTGCCGTGCTCCGGTCCGTTACGAAACGATCACGCCAGGGGCGGACCACTTCCGAACGCGCCCCGCCGCCGACGCCCTTGGAGTGAGAAGTGCCGACATTCGAGATCACGGCCGCGAGCGCCGCCGACATCGGGCTGATGGCGGACTGGGCCGCCGCGGAGGGCTGGAACCCGGGCCGCACCGACGGCTCCGCCTTCTTCGCGGCCGATCCGCACGGTTTCCTGATCGGCCGCCTCGACGGCGAACCGGTCGCCTGTGTCTCGGTCGTCCGGTACGGCACCGATTTCGGCTTCCTCGGCTTCTACATCACCCAGCCGTCGCTGCGCGGCCAGGGTTATGGCATCCAGCTCTGGCGCGCCGGCATGGCGCGGCTCGCCGGGCGCAACGTCGGGCTCGACGGGGTGGTTGCCCAGCAGGAGAACTACCGCAAGTCCGGATTCCGCTCCGCCTGGAACAACATCCGCTACGAAGGCACTCCGGCCGCGGACACCCCGGCGCCGGCGGGCGTCACCCTGGTCGATGCCCGCACCCTGCCCTTCGATCAACTCGCCGCCTACGACCGCCGTTTCTTCCCGGCGCCGCGCGACAGTTTCCTGGCCACCTGGATCGCCGCGCCCCAGCGCACCCCGCTGGCCGCGGTGCGCGACGGGGAGCTGCAGGGGCTCGCCGTGCTGCGCGCGTGCCGCGAGGCCTCGCGCATCGGTCCGGTCCACGCGGACTCGCCGGAGGTGGCGGGCGCGCTGGTCGGCGCGCTGGCGGCGACCGTGCCGGGCGAGCCGGTGTCGATCGACGTGCCCGACATCAACAAGCCGGCGGTGCACCTGATGGAACGGCTCGGCCTGGCGCCGTCCTTCGAGACCGCCCGGATGTACACCGGTCCGCTGCCGGAGACCGATCAGGCCGGGATGTACGGCGTCACCAGCCTCGAACTGGGCTGACGGTTCCCGGACCAGATCTACCGGGCCTGGACGTCGACGAATTCGGTGCCGCCGGCCTCCACCGTGGCGGCACCGGAGGTGCTGTCGGCGACCCAGGAGCGGAACGCCGCCACCTCGGACTCCGGCAGCGCGATGTCGATGCGCACATCGGCGCCGTACCGCACGCCGCGCACCGTGCGCCCGGCCGACCGCAGGTCGTTCTCCAGCTTGCCCGCCCGCTGGTGGTCGGCCGCGACCGTCAGCAGCGCGAGGCGCTGCCGTTCGACGGTGCCCAGTTCGTCGAGCGCGGCGGACACGGCGCCGCCGTAGGCGCGTACCAGCCCGCCCGCGCCGAGCTGGACCCCGCCGTAGTAGCGGGTGACGACGGCGACGACATCGCGCACCTCGCGGCGCAGCAGCACCTGCAGCATGGGGGTGCCCGCGGTTCCGCCGGGTTCGCCGTCGTCGCCGGCCTTGTGGATGCGGCCCTCGGCGCCGATGACGTAGGCGAAGCAGTTGTGGGTCGCGCTCGGGTGCTCCTTGCGGATCTTCTGGATGAACGCCTGCGCGGCCTGCTCGCTGCCCGCGGGCGCCAGCGCGCACAGGAAGCGCGAGCGCTTGATCTCGCTCTCGTGCACGCCCTCGCGCCCTACCGTCAGATACCGGTCCACCATCCGGCCACCCTATGCCGCCGGCCGGGAATGGGCCGGGCCGGTCGCTCGTTGACCAGGCACGACGAGCGGGACACCCTCTGGAGGACGACGTGTACGGCGATGCTGCGACGGTACGGAAGATCCTGACCGGGCTGGGTGACACCTGGGCGGTGGTCGGTCTGTCGAACAACGAGGCACGGGCCGCCTACGGGGTCGCGCGGGTGCTCCAGCGCTTCGGCAAGCGGATCGTTCCCGTCCACCCCAAGGCCGAGACCGTGCACGGCGAGCAGGGGTACGCCTCGCTCGCCGACATTCCGTTCCCGGTCGACGTGGTCGACGTCTTCGTCAACTCCGAGCTGGCGGGCGCGGTCGCCGACGAGGCGGTGGCGGCCGGCGCGAAGGCCGTGTGGTTCCAGCTCGGGGTGATCGACGAGGCCGCGTTCGAGCGGACGCGGGCGGCCGGCGCGGAGATGGTCATGGACCGCTGCCCGGCGATCGAGATTCCCCGCCTCGGCTGACGCGCGATACCGGGTCACGGCGCCTACGGTGGCGGGGTGAGCAAGGACCGCAAGCCTCCGCCGCCCTTCGGGCTCGATGAGAAGACCTACGCCGACCTATGGTTCTACGCCCTGCCGGTGCTCGGCTTCGTGCTGGCCTTCGGGGTCTTCGCGCTGCTGCTCGGTGTGCTGCCCGACCACTGGTGGGGTGAGGTGCTGGCGGCCGTGGTCGCGGTGGGCGCCGGGGTGATCGTGGTGCGGGCGGGCCGGCGGCTGCACCGGTCCCTGCACCCGGCGGACGAGGACCGGTCCGACGGGCCGCCGGACCGGCGCTGACCGCAGCCGATCAGATACCGAGGCCCTCCAGGACGACGGCGCCCGGCAGTGCGGCGAGTACCTTGCCCGGCACGATCAGCTTGCCGCGCCGGGCGCCGCTGCCGATCACCAGGTACGGGGCGTCGACGACGGCCGCGTCGATGAGCAGCGGCCAGTCGCCGGGCAGGCCGACGGGGGTGATGCCGCCGTACTCCATGCCGGTGGCGCCGGTCGCGGCGTCCATGGGGGCGAACGAGGCCTTGCGGGCGCCGAGATGGCGCCGGACCACGCCGTTGACGTCGACGCGGGTCGTGGAGAGCACCAGGCACGCGGCGAGCGTGACGTCCTGGCCGCGCTTGCCCGCGACGACCACGCAGTTCGCCGAGGCGTCCACGAGGTCGGCGCCGTAGGTCTCGACGAAGACGGCGGTGTCGGCCTTCTCGGGGTCGGTGTCGACATGGAGCATGTCGGCGGTCACCGCGGCGGCCACCGGAGCCGGGAGCAGGTCGAGCCGTTCGGTGGCGGGGTGGGCTTCGTCGAAATTGCCGATCGGTGCGCGCATACCGGGAAACGTAACAGGCGCTACCGGGGCGGCGGGACGGCGATCGCGAGCGTCATCTCGGCCGGGACCGCACCCGCGTTGTGGTAGCCGTGCGGCACATGGGCGTCGAAGCTCGCGGTGGTCCCGGAGGGGACGCGGTACTCCTGGCCTTCGACGACGAGCGTCAGCTCGCCCGCGTCCACCCGGATCAGTTCGGCGCTGCCGGGCGGGTGGGCGTCGGAGTCGTGACCCTCGCCGGGCATGAGCCGCCAGGACCACAGTTCCAGCGGGCCGGGCGCCTCGGTGCCGGCCTGGAGCGTGCCGTAGCTGCCGGCCGGGGTGCTCCACAGCGGTACGGCGCGGTCGGCCGGGACCAGCCGGACCTGGGGGCTGTCGGCGTAGTCCAGGAGGTTGGCGATGCTGATGCCGACGGCGTCGGCGATCCGCACCACGGTGCCGATGCTGGGGTTGGTCCTGGCCTGCTCGATCTGAATGATCATGCCCCGGCTGACGCCCGCGCGGGCGGCGAGCGCGTCCAGGCTGTATCCGCGCTCCAGCCGCAGCCGTTTGACGTTGCGGGCGAGCGACTGGGCGACGATTTCGAGGTCCGGCACGCTTCCGTCCAATATTATGAATGACAGAGTTCACTTGAGTGCACTACGGTGTGCTGTACCAACACGTTCATCACACTGTACTGCGGGGGAAGTCCCATGACAGCGGTTCTCGCGCTCGCCACCAGCCTGCTCTGGGGGCTCGCCGACTTCGGCGGCGGGCTGCTCACCCGCCGGCTGCCGGCGCTGGTCGTGGTCGTCGCCTCGCAGATCGCCGCCGCGCTCGTCCTCGGCGTCATCGTCGTGGCGCCCGGGGCGGGGAGCGAGCTCGGCCCGCAGCTCTGGTACGCCGTCGCCGCCGGCGTCGTCGGTCCTGTCGCGATGATCTGCTTCTACAAGGCCCTCGCCCAGGGCCCGATGGGCGTGGTCTCCCCGCTGGCCACCGTCGGCGTCGTGATACCGCTCGGCGTCGGACTGACGCTCGGCGAACGCCCTGGACTGCTGCAGTACGGCGGGATCGCGGTGGCCGTCGTCGGCGTCGTCCTGGCCGGCGGCCCGCAGCTGCGCGGCGCGCCCGTGCAGCGGCAGACGGTGCTGCTCACCCTCGTCGCCGCCTTCGGCTTCGGCTCGGTGTTCGCGCTCATCGCCGAGGCGGCCTCGACGCTCCCCGGACTGTGCCTGGCGCTCTTCGTCCAGCGGGGCTGCAACTCGCTGGTCGGCGGCGCCGCGCTGGCCGTGGCCGTCCGGCGTGACCCGGCCGCCGCACCGGAGGGCGGCATGGCCGTGGTGTGGTCCGCCATGCCGGCGCTCACCCTGGTCGGCCTCGCGGACGTCGCGGCGAACGGCACGTACTCGCTGGCCGCCCAGCACGGCCCGGTCACCGTCGCCGCGGTACTCGCCTCGCTCTACCCGGTGGTGACGGCGCTCGCCGCCCGGGGCTTCCTCAAGGAACGGCTGCTCGCGATCCAGGCCGCGGGCGCGGGACTCGCGATGGCCGGGACGATCCTGCTCGCGGCGGGATAGCCGGGCCGCGAGCGGGCCTCAAACCGCCGGATCCGGCGCCCGGTCGGCCCGGCCGTCGAGCGTCTTCGGCCCGTCCTCGACGCCGGCCAGCGCCATCAGCTGCTCGGGGGTGATCCCCTCGGGTATCGGCACCGGCGGCGGTGTCCGCAGCGGCGGCTGCCAGCCGGCCTCGGGGTCCCAGCGGCGGACGATCCTGGCGGGAGCGCCCGCGACCACCGCGTGATCGGGCACGTCACCGCGCACCACCGCGCCGGCCGCGACCACCACATTGCGGCCCAGCCGGGCCCCGGGCAGGATCACCGCTCCCGTGCCGAGCCAGCTGCCGGACCCGATCTCGACGGGCGCCGAGCGCGGCCACTGCTTGCCGACCGGTTCGTGGGGGTCGTCGTAGGAGTGGTTGTCGCTGGTGACGTACACATAGGGCCCGGCGAAGATGTTGTCGCCGAAGACCACCGGCGCCGAGGCCACCACGTGGCTGCCGCGGCCGAGCACCACGCCGTTGCCGAGCCGCAGGACCGGGTCGGGGCCGAGGTCCAGGTCCGGCATCATGCCGGCGGTGAGGGTCACCTGCTCGCCCACCACGCAGTGCTCCCCGATCTCGATCCACTGCTCGCCGAACACCGTGCCCAGCGGGAACGCCAGCCGCGAGCCCGTGCCGAAGCTGCGGAAGCGGTAGGGACCGGGGCGCTGCGCGGTCACCGCGCCCGCGTTCTGCACCCACCGCCATCCGCGGTGGACCAGGCGCGAGGCGGTGCGGCGGCGCCAGGCCGCCCAGGAGGAGAACACGTTCTCGTTCTTCGGCACGGGATCACCGTATACGGTGCCGCCCGCCGGTGAAGTCCTGGATGTGAGGCCGGATGTAAAGAGGGGATCCGGCCGTACGGGGGGAGCCGGGCGGACCGCCGCGGCTCCCCCGGATCTCAGCGCCCGGCGGAGCCGGTCATCGCGGCGAGTACGGAGCTCCGGTCCTCGCCGGGCCGCTCGTCCAGCGCGGTGGCCAGCCGGCCGGACCCGTAGTGCCAGCGGTGGTCGAGGTCGGGGTGCACCCGGTCGACGAGCCGGATCTCGCTGTCGCTGCCGAGGAGCCGTTTCAGCTCTGCGGCCAGCTCGGGCCAGCCGACATGTCCGCTCACCGCGTTGGCCACACCGTGCACCGGGGTGGCCAGGCAGTCGGTGACCGCGCGCGCCAGGGCGGCGGCGTGCACCCACGGGGCGCCGTACCAGTCGTGGCCGGCGGTGCCGGGCCGCGGCAGGTCGATCGGTTCCCCGGCGAGGGCCGCCTGGTAGAGCAGCCCGGTCGCGCCCCAGCGCAGCTGGTCGCGCAACCGGTCGTGCGGACCCCAGACGATGGGCGAGCGCACGACGCTCGCCCCGCCCCGGCCGTCGGTGCCCGCCGCCCGCATGAGCAGCTGCTCGCAGTCGAGCTTCGCCTGCCCGTACGCGCTCAGCGGCTGTGCGGGCGCCGATTCCTCGGCCACCCGCGGGCCGGTGGGCCGGCCGTAGGCGTCCACGCTGCTGACGAAGACGAACGGGCCCCGGTTCCAGGCCCCCACCATCGCGGCCATCGCCGCCACGTCCACCTCGGGACGGGTGAAGGTGCAGGCGGCGTGGATCACCGCGTCCGCCCTTCCGACGGCGGCGCGCAGCCCGTCCAGGTCGGTCAGATCGCCCTCGACGACCTCCACGCCCTCCCCCGCGACCAGGTGCGCCGACTCCGGCCGGGACAGCGCCAGCACCGGCCTTCCCCGGGCGGCCAGTTCGCGCAGGACGAAGGCGCCGACACCACCGGTGCCGCCGGTCACCAGGACCGTACCCTCACGGGTCCGCCGGGCGCGGGCCGCCGGTGCGCCGGTCGCGGCGGCCAGCCGTTCCCGTTCCGTCTCCCGCGCGTCCAGCAGCGCCGCGATCGCTCGCGGAGTGCGGTGCTCCATCACGTCCAGGCCGGTCAGCGGCAGCTTGAGTCCGGTGCGCAGCCGCTCGGCGAGCTGTACGGCGATCAGCGAGTGGCCGCCGAGTACGAAGAAGTCGTCGTCAGGGCCAGGGGCGCGGCCCAGCAGCGCCGTGAACGCCACCGTCACCGCTTCGGCGCGAACGCCGCTCGGTACGGGGGCAGCCGGGGCGCCGGGCAGCCGGGCCGTGTCCAGGGTGCCGTCGGCGGTGCGGGGCATCGCGTCCAGCAGGGTCACCGCCGCCGGGACGAGTTCACGGCCGAGACCGGCCCGCAGATACGAGCGGAGTTCGACGGGCGAGGGCCCGCCGGTCCCGCGCAGGACGGCGTACGCCAGCAGCGGTCCGCCGGCCGGGTCCGGCACAGCGGCGTCGGCCACCAACGGGTGGGCGCGCAGCAGCACTTCGGCCGGATGGCCGTCAGTGGGCGGGGTTTCGGCGGCCGGGAGAACCGGCGGCCGGCCGGGCAGCCGGGACAGCCGGAGCTCCGGGTCGGCGGCGACCGCGGCCAGCAGTCCGGCGAAGTCGTCCGCCAGCCGCTCGCCCGCCGCATCGCCGAGGGCGGCCCGGCCGTACTGGACCAGGCCGGTGGGACGGTCGGTGTCGGACAGGCCGAACGACAGGTCGAACTTGGCCTCGCCGAGCGCCACGTCGACCGGTTCCGCGGCCAGACCGGGCAGCCGGAGCGCGGTGGGCTCGCCCAGCACATCGGCGGTGACCCGGACCAGCGGTGTGCCGTCGGCGTCCCGGGCGGCGGCGCCGAGCCGCTCCAGGACCAGGTCGAACGGCACGTCACGGTACTGCTGTGCCTCCAGCAGCGCGTCCCGCACCCGGTCCACCAGCGTCCCGAACTCCGGGTCGCCGGACAGATCCACCCGGATGGGCAGGGTGTTGACGCACAGCCCGACGAGGCCACGCATGGCCGAGCCCTCGCGGTGGGTGCCGGCGCAGCCGATCACCAGGTCGTCCTCGCCGGTGAAGCGGTGCAGTGCGGCGAAGGCGGCAGTAAAGGCCACGGTGAACAGCGTGGCCCGATGCCCCAGACCCAGCTCGCGCAGAGCGGGCAGCACCCGCTCGTCCAGCGGCACGTTGCGCACGGCGGCGGGCCGCTCGGTCAGGTCGGCCGCGGGCCGCGCGGGGCGGGGCAGCCGCAGTGGGACGGCACCCGACAGCCGGCGCGTCCAGTGCGCGAGCCCTTCGTCGAGCCGGCCGGCCGCCGCGTGCTCGCGGACCGCGAAGTCGGCGTACTGCGGCGGCCGTGTCAGCTCGCACGGGATCCCACCGGTGGCCGCCGCGTACAGCTCGGCCAGTTCGGCGGCGACGGTCTCCAACGACCCTCCGTCGATGCTGATGTGATGGAACGTCAGCAACACGGTGTGGTCCTGCGGCCCGTGGCGCAGCGCCAGGGCGCGCGGCAGGGGACCGGCCGCGAGGTCGAAGGGGCGGCGCGCCTCCTCGGTCAGGGCGGCCAGGCCGTCACCGACGGCGTCGATCACCGGCACGACGATCGCGTCCGGTACGGGAAGCGTCTCCTGGTACGGCTCGTCGCCGTGCTGCCCGTAGCGCGTGCGCAGGATGTCGTGGCGCTGGACGAGCGTGGTCAGCGCGCTGCCCAGGGCGGCCAGATCGAGCGGTCCGCGCAGCCGGGTGGCGAACGGCACGCTGTACAGCGAGCCGCCCTGGCCGAGCCGGTCCATCAGCCACATGCGGCGCTGGGCGTGGGACAGCGGTGTGGGCCCCTGGTCACGGGTGGTGGCGGGCGCCGGGTCGGCCGGGCGGGCGTTCTTCCGGGCGCGGGCCCGGCGCAGCAACTCCTCCTGCAGGGCGGCCGAACTGGGGTGGGTGTCAGTGGCCATCGGTGTCCTCCGGCGCGTCGGGGTGGAGATCGCTGTGGTTGGCCAGCAGGGCGCGTTCGACGAGCGCGGCGTGGCCGGCCACGGTGGGTGCGGCGAAGAAGTCGGGCAGCGACAGCGTCACTCCCAGTTCCTCGCGCAGGTCGTCCGTGACGATCAGCGCGAGGAGGGAGTGGCCGCCGTAGGCGATGAAGTCGGCGTCCGCCCGGGCCACTTCGCAGCCCAGCGCATGGCTCCACACATCGGCGACGGCCTGCTGGAGCGGGGTCAGCGGCTCCGCACGGTCCTCGGTGACGGTGACGCCGCGCAGGTCGGCGAGGGCTCGGCGGTCGACCTTGCCGGACACCGTCAGCGGGAGCCGTTCCACGAAGGTCAGCTCGTCCGGGACGAGGTGCGCGGGCAGCTGTTCGGCGAGCCGGGTCCGCAGGGTCTCGGCGCGGGGCACCGGGCCGGGCGCCGCCACCACGAACGCGGCCAGCCGGGCGTCGTCCTCGGCGGGCCGCCGTACGGTGACGGCGGCGTCGTCCACCTCCGGCTGCTCGCGCAGCAGGTGCTCGATCTCGCCCGGTTCGATCCGGAAGCCGCGCACCTTGACCTGGTCGTCGGCGCGGCCGTGGAAGTCCAGCACGCCGTCCTGACGGCACGAGACCAGATCGCCCGTGCGGTAGAGCCGGCCCAGCGACGCGTGCTCCACGAACCGCTCGGCGGTCAGTTCCGGTCGTCCCGCGTAGCCGTTCGCGAGCCGGCTGCCGCCGATCCACAGCTCACCGCGTTCCCCGTCCGCGACCGGCCGGCCCGCCGCGTCCAGCACATGGGCCGTGGCGCCCGCGCACGGGCGGCCGATCGGCACCGGGCCGTCGCAGTCCGCGTCGGTGACGCGATGGGTGGTGGCGAACGTCGTCGTCTCGGTCGGACCGTAGCCGTTGACCAGCTCCAGCCAGGGGAACGCGCGCAGCACCGCGCGGGCCTGCTGGGCGGCCATCGCCTCACCGCCCACGACGACGGTGCGGAGCACCGAGAACAGCCGGGAGCGGCGGGCTGCGAGCTGGTGGAACAGCGCGGTGGTGAAGAACGCGACGGTCACGCCGTACCGCTCGACGTGCTGCGCGAGGTCCTCGAACGACGGCCGCTCGGTGGTGCACACCACGACGGAGGCGCCGTTGGCGAGAGCCGCCCACACCTCGAAGGTCGAGGCGTCGAACGTCGTCGGCGAGTGGAACAGCACCCGGTCCCGCGCGGTGACGGTCACGTACCGCGGGTCGGCGACCAGTTCGGCGATGCCGCCGTGCGTGACGGTCACACCCTTGGGCAGGCCGGTGGAACCCGAGGTGAACAGGACGAGCGCCGTCGCGTCCGGGCCGGTGTCGGCGGCGGGTATCTCCTCGCCGGACAACAGCGGGTCCTCGGGCAGCGCCAGGGTCACTCCGGTGCCGGCCGCCGATGCCAGCAGCTTGCTGTCGCCGACGGTCAGGGTCGTCCCGGAGTCGGCGAGCATCGCCTCGATACGGGGGCGCGGGTGCGCCGGGTCGAGCGGTACGCAGGCCGCGCCCACCCACCACAGCGCGAGCTGGGTGACCAGGGTGCGGGCCGAGCGCGGCATCAGCAGCGCCACCCGGTCACCGGGGCGCACCCCGTAGGCGTGCAGGTGCGCGGCCAGACATCGGGCGGAGGTCACGAGCTGCCGGTACGTCAGTGTGGTGTCGCCGTCGACCACCGCCAGGGCGTGCGGGGTCCGTTCGGCGTGCCGGGCCACCAGGGCGGGCAGGGCGGTCACGGGGTTGTCCTTCCGGTCGTCGGAGATCTCCCGGACGTCGGAGATCTCCCGGGTGTCGGGGATCTTCCGGGTGTCGGGGATCCGCGGGGAGGAGGGCGTCATCTCAGACCACCGCCGGTGACGCGGTCGCACGGCGCTTGTCGAGTACGGCGGCCACCGCGCGGAGGTCCGGCTGGCGCAGCACCTCGGGAGCGCGCAGCCTCGTGCCCGTCTCGCGCTCGATGGCGGCCAGCAGCCGGGCCGCGATGATCGATGTGCCGCCCACCGAGGTGAAGTTGTCCTCCAGCGCGGCGTCCGGCCGGTCGAGCAGGTCGCGGACCACCCGCAGGACGAGCTGTTCGCTGTCCGTCGCGGTGCCGTCCGGAAGGGCGCTGCCGGAGGTCGCGGCGCCCGCGGCGGCCTCGGCCGTCTCACCGGCGAGCAGCGCGGCGCGGTCCACCTTTCCGTTGGCGTCCAGCGGGAAGGCCTCGACGATCCGTACGGTCGAGGGGACCGCCTGTTCGGGCAGCCAGACCCGGACCGCAGACAGCAGGGCGTCCGTGGGCGGGGCGGCGCCGGCCGCCGGCGGGACGAACCCCACCAGCCGCGTGCGGCCGTCGGCGGAGCGAGGCGCGGTCACGACCGCGCTGCGCACCGCCGGGTCCTGCTCGAACGCGGCCTCCACCTCGGCCGGTTCGATCCGCACACCGCTGATCTTCACCTGGTCGTCGAGCCGGCCGAGGAACTCCAACTGCCCGTCGTCCAGCATCCGCACCCGGTCCCCGGTGCGGTCGAAACGGTCCGCGCCCGGTGCGTCCAGCCCTTCGGGCGGGGCGGTGAAGCGCCGGGCGGTGAGCTCCGGGTCCAGATCGCCGATCGCCAGACAGGCGCCGCCGATGAGCAGTTCACCCGTCTCACCGCGGGCGGCGATGCGACCGTCCTGGCCCGCGACGACCACCGTGGTGCCGGGGAGCGGGGAGCCGATCGGCGGCGCGGCCGCGTCGTCCGGCTCGGCGTCGGTGGCCCGCATGGCGTGCGTGGTGGTGATGACGGTGGCCTCGGCCGGCCCGTAGGCGTTGTGAACGGTGGCGGTCACGTCCGGGCCGGGCCGGCGGCGCATCCGGTCGCCGCCGACGACGAGATGACGCAGCCGCAGACCCCGCGGCCAGGGCCGGTCCAGCACCGGCTCCGCCATGGGGGTGGCCGCGACGCAGACGGTCACCCCGGCGTCGCGCCACCAGTCCGTGAGCTCGGCCGGGTCCCAGCGGACCGCGTCGGGAGCGGGCACCAGCGCGGCACCCGAGGTCAGTCCGGCCCACAGCTCCAGTACATGCGGGTCGAACGCGACGCCGATCAGCAGGGACTGACGGTCCCCGGGGGCCAGGCCGGTCTCGGCGCGGTACCAGTCCAGCAGGGTGGCCAGGGCGGGCTCCGCCACCGCGAGCGCCTTCGGGCGGCCGGTGGAACCGGAGGTCAGGACGGCGTAGAACGCCTCCGGCGGTGCCGGGCGGGCGGCGGCCGCGGGCGGGGCGAAGGCGGCGACGACCGTGGCCGCGGCGTTCGTCCCCTCGACGGGCAGCGGCAGTTCGATCCGCTCGGCGGCCCGGTGGCCGGCCGGCAGTACGGCGGGGTCGCCCATCAGGCAGACCACCGCGACGTCCTCGGTGACCGCGCCGATGCGGCGCTCTCCGGGGCGGGGTCCCAGCGGCAGATACACCGCGCCGAGCCGGGCCAGCGCGACCGCGGTGACGGCCAGCGCGGCCGAACGGTCGAGGCAGACCCCGACGATGTCGCCGGGACGCACCCGGCCGTCGAGTGCGCGGACGAGTTCATCGGCCGCCTCGTCCAGCTGCCGGTAGCTCCAGGTGTGGCCGCCGTCGACCACTGCGGGCGCCTGCGGGGAGCGGCGTACCCAGTCCTCGTAGCGGGAGAGCACGCCGGAGGCGGCGGTCGCGGGGAGAGCCGCGCCGTGGGCCACGCTCGGCCGGGCGGTCAGCGTGTCGGTGGTCATGTCGGTGATCAGGGTGTTCGTCATCACGACTCCTTCGGCGTGGATGCGGCGGCGGACGCGGCGACGGGCGAGGGGGTGAGCAGACCCAGGGCGCGGGCCTGGTCGGCCAGGACCGGGTTGCGGAACAGCAGCCGCAGTGGCGGCCGTTCACCGAGCCGCGGTTCCAGCCAGGCCGCCAGATGCGCGGCGAGCACGGAGTGCCCGCCGATCTGGAAGAAGTGCGAGGACGCGGTGAACCGGCGGTGGCCCAGCACCTCGCTCCATCCCTCGGCGAGCAGCTCCAGCGCCGGGTCGGCGGCGAACGCGGCCGGGTCCAGGTCAGGGGCGGCCTCGTCCGCCGGAGCCGTGGGCTCCAGCGCGGCGGCCAGCCGGGCCAGGGCGACCCGGTCGGGCTTGCCGCCGGCCAGCTTCGGCATGGTGTCCAGCCGCGCCCAGCGGCCGGGGACGAGCGCGCCCGGCAGCCGGTGGCTCAGCTCGATGTGCAGCGCCTGCTCGTCCCACGGCTCCCGTTCGTCGGCGCTCTCCAGGAAGCCGACCAGCCGGGGTCCACCGGCCGCCTCACGATCGAGGACGACGGCGCAGGACCGGCCGCCGAGCACGGCGGAGGCGGCGGCCTCCACCTCCTCCAACTCGATGCGGTAGCCGCGCAGTTTGATCTGGTTGTCCCGCCGTCCGAGGAAGTGCAGCAGCCCGTCGAGGCCCCGGTAGCCGAGGTCGCCGGTGAGATAGACCCGCTCGCCGCCCAGCGCCGGGATCGTCATGAACCGTGCCGCGGTCGCTTCCGGGTTGCCGACGTAGCCCTCGGCGAGGCCTGCTCCGGCGATGGCCAGTTCACCGACCGCGCCGGCCGGCAGCGGACGGAGTGCCGTGTCCAGGACGTGGATCCGCTCGCCGGGCAGTTCGGTGCCGAGGGGGATCTCGGCGCCGTCCGCCAGGTTCTCGCGGGTGATCTCGTGCACGGTGGAGCTGATCGCCGCCTCGGTCACGCCGTAGACGTTGAGTACGGCGGCGTCGGTGTCGGCCAGGAACGAGCGCATCGCGTCGGCCGGGATGCGCTCACCGCCGAGCACCAGCAGCCGCGGCGCCCAGCGGCGGTCGCGCAGCGCGGGCCGCAACTCCTCACGCGTGGCGAGGAAGTAGCTGGTGGGCAGGTTGGCGACGGTGACCCGGGCGGCCGCCAGCAGCTCGGCCAGCTCCGCCCCGGTGGGCACTTCCCGCTCCGGTACGACCAGGCAGGCGCCGGCGTACAGCGACGGAAGGACCTCTTCGAGGGCCACGTCGAACGAGGGCTGGGCGAAGAGCAGCACCCGGTCACCGGCCGCCAGCGCGAACCGGTCGGCGGCACCGGTCAGATGGTTCTCCAGCGCGGCCCTGCCCACGGCCACGGGCTTGGGGATGCCGGTGGATCCGGAGGTGTGGATGATGTACGCCGCATCGGGCACCACTGCGGCCGGGCGCGCGGCCGGGTAGGAGCCGGCGTCGAGCGCGGTCACCGGGAGGCCGGCGGGCAGCGTCACCCCGGCGGCGGCGGAGGTGAGCACGAGCGCGGGACCCAGCCGGTTCAGCAGCAGTTCCAGCCGGGATTCCGGGTCGGACGGGGAGAGCGGGCAGTACACCGCGCCGGTCCGCAGACAGGCCAGCAGGGCCACCACCGAGTCGGCGCCGCGCGGCAGCACGACGGCGACCGGCCGGCCGGCCGTCACGCCCGCCGCCAGCATCCGCCGCGCGACGGCGGCGACCTGCTCGTCGAGGTCCCCGTAGGTCAGCCGGCGGGCGCCGATCAGCAGCGCGGGCAGCGACGGGTCGTGGGCGGCGGCCGGGTCGAGCGGATCCCGGCCGGGGGACGCGGCGGGCCCGACCGGCACCGGTACGACAGCGGGTGCCGGGAGCGCGAGGTCCGCGAGCACGGTGCCGGGATCGTCGAGATAGGCGCGCAGCAGGTCCAGGAAGCGCTCGGTGAGCAGCTTCGCGGTGTCCTCGCCGAAGAGGTCGGCGTCGTAGTCCCAGACCATGGTCATGCCGCGCGCGCCGTGCCGGGGGCTCACTCCGCGCCGGTCGTCCGGGAGCAGCACGACGTCGAGGTCGAAGCGGGTGGTGCCGGTGTTGAATCCCTCGAAGAGCGTGACGTCCAGACCAGGCACGTCGATCTCCGGCAGTGCGGCGTCGTGCGCGCTGAACATGACGCTGAACAGCGGGTTGTCCGCGCCCGAGGTGTGCAGGCCCAGCGCGCGCGTCAGCTCCTGGACCGGCACCTCCTGGTGCGGCAGGGCACGGAAGAGGGTGTCGGTCACCTCGTCCATGGCGTCCTCGGCCGGGGCC
Organism: Streptomyces sp. H39-C1; assembly: GCF_027158125.1. Taxonomy (NCBI): domain Bacteria; kingdom Bacillati; phylum Actinomycetota; class Actinomycetes; order Kitasatosporales; family Streptomycetaceae; genus Streptomyces; species Streptomyces sp. H39-C1. The sequence continues at coordinate 14,483 of NZ_JAPVLS010000098.1, read as the reverse complement.
GCCGGGTCCAGGCGCAGCCGCAGCGGAATCGTGTTGACGAACATGCCCACGGCGTTCTCGAAGCCGCGTGGGCGGTTGCCGACGGCGGTGCCGACGACCATCTGTTCGCGGCCGCTGTGCCGGCGCAGCAGTTCGGCGAAGAGCCCGAGCAGCGTGGAGAACGGGGTCAGCCCGCGCTCCAGGGTGTGTGCGCGCAGCCGTTCCGTCAGGTCCGCGCCGATCGACTGGCGCAGCTGCCCGCCGTGGTGCCGGCGCCGGGCGCCGGGCCGGGCCAGACCGGGCAGCGGCATGTCGAAGGAGGCGTCGCGCAGTTCGGCCGCCCAGTACTCCAGGCTCGACCGCCGCTCCGCCGCAGCCCGGTCGTCGTCCGCGTCGAGGGAGCGCACATGGTCGACGTAGGACGTGGCGGGCGGCAGGGCGGTCGGCTCACCGAGGACGTGGGCGCGGTAGACGGTGAAGACGTCGCCCAGCAGGATCGCGAAGGAGTGCCCGTCGTGGATCAGGTGGTGCTCGACATGGATGAGCCGGTGCTGGTCGTCGGCGAGCCGGGCCAGCGTCCAGCGCAGCAGCGGCGCCTCGTAGGTGTCGAGCGGGGTCTCCGCCTCCGTGCGGAGCAGCCGCGCGAACGCGGCCTCCGGGTCAGCCTCCCCGGTCAGGTCCACGGTGCGCAGCCGCGGCTCGCAGAGGTCGGCGTCGCGCTGCACGGGCATCGCGCCGGGGACCGCCACGAGTTCCAGCCGCAGTCCGGGGTGGCGGTCGAGGGCCGCGGCCAGTCCGCGGCGCAGCGCCTCGGTGTCCAGCGTGCCCCACAGGTCGAGGGAGGCGGTGAAGTTGTAGGCGCGGCTGCCGGGCTGCACTTGTTCGTGCAGCCAGACGATCTCCTGCGACGGAGAGAGGGGGAGCATCGGCGATCCCTGGGGTTGTCGGGTCGGGGTCTTCGGGTGGGGGCGGAGGCACGGTCGTGCTTCCGCCCGCGGTTCACCGGCCGGTCCGCGGATCACGCGGGCCGGCCGTACTGGTTCAGGGCGTGCTGGTTCAGGGCGTGCTGGTTCAGGGCGTGCTGGTTCGGGGCGTACTGGTTCGGGGCGTCCTGGTTCAGGGCGTCCTCAAGGCGTCGCAGCCCTACGGCGTGACGGGTGGGACCGCGTGACGTGGCGCGCCGCTCCGGCTGCGGCTGCCGCGGAGGCGAGTGCTGCTGTGGCCGTGGCTGTGGCCGTGGGTCAGCCGACGGGGACGTCGGCCCGGACGGGGGCGCGTACCGAGTCGCGGAAGGCGGCGAACCCGTCCTGGGCCGCGGCGTCGTCGAGCACCGTGCGGTCCCACACCATCCGGATGTGGAGTTCGGATCCGTGGGTGACGGAGACCGCGAACGGGGCGCGCACCTGCCGGCCGTCGATGTGGACCTCACGGCCCTCCACCCCGCCGAGCCGCAACGCGGGACGGCGCCGGGCGTCGTCCACCGTCAGCAGTCCGTCCAGCCGGCCGGACCACTGGGAACCGGCCGAGCGGGCGGCGTGCACCACTTCGTCGAAGGGGGTGTCGGCCCGGTCCAGGTCGTCCCACCACTGGGTGGCCGTCTCGTCCGGGGCGTGCGGGACGTCGACCGTCGCGGCCGGGAAGACCACGGTGTTGAGGAAGCAGCCGAGCACCGGCGGTGCGCCGGCCGGGCGGCCGCCCCACGGGTAGCCGATCGGCGGCACATGGCCGGGCCCGTACAGCACCCGGGCCGTGGCCCGGCAGGCGTCGAGCAGGGCGGGGAACGGTACGCCGGAAGCGGGTGCGGGCAGCCGCAGTTCGGCAGCACCGGTGGGCAGGGTGCCGGGGGCGGGTGTCCGCGGCGGGAGCTGCGGGGCCCGTTCGTGCACCACACGCAGCCGGTCGCCCCAGTACTCCAGCGCGGCGGCGGACCCCGCGCGCTGCTCGGCATCGAGCTGCAGCTGGACCGCCTCGCGGTAGGCGGCGAGTTCCGCGGCCGCTTCGGCGGGCTCAGTTCCCGCGGATCCCGGCTCGTCACGGTAGGCGGCGGTCAGTTCCTCGACGATGCGTGTGAGGGACTGACCGTCGCACGCGGTGTGGTCCAGGACGACGGCGAGCACCTCGTCCCCTGCGCCCGGCCCGTCCTGGACCAGATACAGCCGCAGCGGCGAGCCCTGCCCGGTCCAGCCGGCCAGGACCCGGCGCAGCGCGGCGGCCGCGTCCTCGCCGGGGGCGCGGACGACGTGTTCCACCGGTACGTCGGGGTCCGTCAGACGGAGCACGGGGGTGCCGCGCAGCACGTCCGGGCGGGCACGCAGCACAGGGTGCAGGGCGGCGAGCCGGTTCGCGGCCGCGCGCAGCCGCACCGGATCCACCGTTCCGCTCGGGAAGGCGAAGAACATCGGGACGATGTCGGCCCGTCCCGAGGGGTCCATGGAGCGCACGAGCACGAAGCGCCGCTGGGCTCCGGTGACGGGCAGGAGGGAGGTACCGCCGTCGTCGGCGGCAATGCGCTGGTAGCGGGCCAGGTACTGGCCCGTGATGGTTCGGGGCACGTGATCCTCTCTGACGTGGCAGGGCGGTTCGGGACGTGGACGTTTCGGGCGTGGAGGGGCCGCGGCGTGGCAGGGCCGGGCGATGGAGCTCGGGTCCGGCCGGACGCCCGGCCGGGTCAGCTGACGGAAGCGGACTCGGTACGGCCGCCCGAACCGCCGGAGCCACCCGCGACGGCGTCCTCGAGGTCGTCCGGAGCGGCCGGCAGATCACGCATCCGGCGCAGCGGGGACAGCAGCAGCCGCAGCGGTACGACGAGGAAGCCGACCGCGCAGACCCACAGGGCGGCGCGCGCCCCGAAGCCGTCGGCCACGGCTCCGCCCACCAGGGCCCCGAGTGGCAGCGTGCCCCACACCAGGAAACGCAGCGTGGCGTTCATCCGGCCCAGGAGCCGTGGCGGGCAGAGCGTCTGACGGAAGCTCACCTGGGCGACGTTGTAGACGACCGCGCCGAAGGAGACCGCACCGGAACCGACGGCGAACAGGACGGCGGCGGCTCCCCGGCCGGACAGCGGCCACAGCAGCGCGAACGGGCCGGTCACCAGGGCGGACAGCCAGATGATGCGGGCTTGGCCGAGCCTCGCGGCGAGCCTGCCGGCGCAGAGCGCACCGGCGAGCCCGCCGGCGGCGGACGCGGAGAGCATCAGACCGATGGCGGCCGGCTGCAGGCCGATCACCCGTACCAGGAAGATGGTCTGAGTGGCCATCAGCATCGCCGTGAAGAAGTTGCTGAGGCCGGTGCTGGTCGCGATGACGCGCAGCAGCCGGTGGCCGAGCACGAAGCGCAGTCCCTCACCGATCTCCTTGCGCAGTGACGCGCCCGGCACCGGTTCCGGCTTGCTCTCCGGCTTGTCGATGCGCGACAGGAACAGTGCCGAGACGACGTAGCCGATCGCGTCAGCCCCGATCGCCAGATGCGCCCCGACGAGCTGCACCAGCCCGCCGCCGAGGCCGGGACCGGTGACCTGGGCGGAGGAGCGGACCGTCTCCAGTGCTCCGTTGGCCGCCATCAGCTGCTCCCTGGGCAGGAGTTCGGGCAGATAGCTCTGGTCGGCCACATCGAAGAAGACCGTCGCCGCGCCGGTGACCAGGGCGACGATGTACAGCTGCACCATCGTCAGGACGTCGGCGACCGCGGCCAGCGGGACACTCGCCATGGCGAGCGCCCGCACCATGTCGGCGCGGATCATCAGCGACCGCTTGCGCATCCGGTCGACCAGCGCCCCTGCGGGCAGGCCGATCAGCAGGAACGCGGCGGTCTCCGCGGCGGTGAGCAGCCCCACCTGGAACGCGGGCGCCTTGAGTTCGAGGACCGCCACCAGGGGCAGCGCGACCAGGGTGACCTGGGCACCGACCTGGCCGGCCGCGGCGCCGGCGAGCAGCAGACGGAAGTCGCGCATGCGCAGCGGACCGCTCGACGCGGTTCGGGGTAAAGGGGACATGTGCCAGACCTTCACCGCAAACGCCGTCAACAGTCAAAGCGCAAAGAACACTTTCGGTCGAATCTTTTGCACTACCTCCACCAAATCAGCAAATCTTCCGTCAGATCCGGGCAACCTCGGGATGAACTATGCGCGTTGGGGCCCTGCGACAAGAGGATCCGACAGTCCCCGCACGGCCGGGGCCGGACGATCACCGGCAACGCGCCAGGAATCGCACCTCTGACCGAAAACAGTCCCTGTGCTGCTTCGATGCCTTATGCACCTACCGACCCGCCGCCGGGACCGACCCGTCGTATACGGTGCTGCTCGACAGCCAAGGCGCGGACGCGAGGGCGGATTCCATGGCGGAGCGGGCACTGATAGCCGATGTGGCGGGGCGCAAGCCCCAGGTGGATCCGGCGGCGTTCACCGCGCCCACCTCGGTCGTCGTCGGCGACGTCACGATGGCGGCCGGCTCCAGCGCCTGGTACCACGCGGTCCTGCGCGGCGACTGCGAGTCGATCAGCATCGGCGCCGACAGCAACATCCAGGACAACTGCTCGGTGCACGCGGACCCCGGGTTCCCCGTCGTGGTCGGCGAGCGGGTCTCGGTGGGGCACAACGCGGTGCTGCACGGCTGCACCGTCGAGGACGACGTACTGATCGGCATGGGCGCCACCGTCCTGAACGGCGCGCACATCGGGACCGGCTCGCTGGTCGCCGCGGCCGCGCTCGTACCGCAGGGGATGCGGGTACCGCCGGGGTCGCTGGTGGCCGGGGTCCCGGCCAAGGTCCGGCGTGAGCTGACCGCGGAGGAGCGGGAGTCCGTGCTGCTCAACGCCGCGGGTTATGTCGAGCTGTCCCGCGCCCACCGGGCGGCCTTCGAACCGGCCGCGGAAGGACCGGGCGAAGAAGCGCCGGCCGACAAGGCCTGAGCAGCCATGGGCCCGGTCCGCCGGGTCACTCGCGTGATCACTCGCCGGTGGGGGCCACCACGGCTTCGGCCGCGCCTTCCACCGGCGTTCCCGGCGTCGCCGCTGCGTCCGCCTCCGGCGTCGCCGCCGGGGTGTGGGCCTTGGCACGCCGCTGGACGAAGAGGAACGAGCCGATCCCGAACAGCACGGCCGCCGCCAGTCCGAAGTAGCCGAACCGCTTGATCCACGGTTCCGCCACCACGCCGACGTTGTAGATGACGGCGGTGGTGCCGCCCGCCCAGACGACGCCGCCGAGGGCGTTCGCGATGAGGAACTTCCAGTACGGCATCTTCAGGACGCCCGCCAGCGGGCCGGCGAAGATCCGCAGCAGCGCGACGAAGCGGCCGACGAAGACCGCCCACATGCCCCAGCGCTCGAACGACCGCTCGGCGGTGGCGACATGGCCGGGTGAGAAGTGTTTGGGGAACTTCCGGCCGAGCTTGTCCAGCAGCGGTTTGCCGCCCTTGCGGCCGATCGAATAGCCGATGGAGTCACCGATCACCGCGCCCGCGATCGCGCAGGCGCCGACGATCCACGGGTTGATCGTGCCCTGCGAGGCCATCAGTGACGCGGTGACGAGGACGATCTCGCCGGGGAGCGGGATGCCCAGGCTCTCGATCCCGATGACCAGCCCCACCACCAGGTAGACGGCGAGCGGCGGAATCGTCTCGATCCATTCCTGCACGTGCACTGCCGAGTCCTCCCCTGGACACCATCCGGACCGTGTGCCATGGCCCACGTCAGTGAAGCCTAACCGAACCGTTCCGCACGCCAGTACGGCCGGCGGACCGCTCCCCCGCCCGCTCTCACCACAGGTCGGGGTCGGCCATGAGCCGCTCCTTCGCGCGGCCCGCCAGCGCGGGATCCGGCTCCGGGGCCAGGTCGGAGTGCTTGACGGACCAGGCCGCCACATACGGGCACAGCGGTACGACGTCCCGGCCCTCCGCGGCGGCCAGCTCGTACAGCGCCCCGGCGAGCGCGCCCGCGATGCCCTCCCCCTGGTGCCCCGGCTCGACCACCGTGTGCACGGCGACCAGCGCGCTCCCGCCACCGGTCCCGTCGTCCTCCAGCACGAAATAGTTGATCCGGCCGATCAGTTCGTCCCCGGCCCATGCCCCCAGGCGGCCCACCGCCCGGTCGTCACGAATATCCATGTCCTCCATCATGCGCGACGGGGCGCCGGGTGCGCGGTACCGGCGGGCCGGACGGCGGCGGGGCCGAAACGGGCACGGGCGCGGTCGGCGGCGGCCTCGATCAGCCGGGACTTGTCGTCGCCCGGTTCCAGGCTCAGCTGCCGGGCGGTCAGCTCCTCCGCCAGCAGGCCGTCGGCACGCAGCGAAAGAGTACGGACCCGGGCCCGCTGCAGGCCGAGCGCGTCATAGAGCTGGTAGGCGGTGGTCCGCAGCGCCGCGCTGTGCCCCGACGACTCGTGCAGGGTCCGGGTGCGGGTCGTCGTCGAACGGTCGGCGTAGCGGACGGTGAGGGTCAGGGAGCGGGCCGCCTGGCGTTCGGTGCGCAGCCGGGCGCCGAGTTCCTCGGTGAGCGACAGCAGCGCCCGGCGGTGCCGCACCGGATCCAGCTCGTCCTGTCCGAAGCGCCGCTCACCGCCGATGGAGCGGGCGGGGGCGCCCCGGACGACCGGGGTCGGGTCGATACCGCGTGCCCTGTCGTACAGCCGCCGGCCCGCGGTCGCGCCCAGTGCGCGCTGCAGGGTGCCCAGCGGGGTGGCGGCGATGCGTCCGACGGTGTCCAGTCCGTAGCCGGCCAGGGTTTTCGCGGAGGCGGGTCCGATGCCGTCCAGCGCGGCGGCCGGCTTGTTCCGCAGGAACTCCTCGACGGCCGGCCGGTCACCGCTCAGCACCCGGACCGCGCGGGCGGGGCCGTCCGCGGCGGCCATCCGGGCCAGCAGCGGGTTGGGTCCGACGCCGATCGTGGAGTCGACGCCGTGCAGGGCCAGGGCCCGCACCCGGATGAGATGGGCGAGGCCGGCGGCGTCCCGGTCGAAGTACCGCAGCGCGCTGCGGACATCGGCGAGGGCCGCGTCCGGAGGCAGCGCCTGGACGACCGGGGTGATGCCGCGGAGCAGGTCGAGGAGCATCTCGTAGACGTCCTCGTGCGGCACGGAACCGGCGGCCGCGTGAAGGTGGACATAGAGGATGTGCGGCGCGGGGCGGGCCGCCCGATCCGCTGGGTGACCGGACGCGTGATCCGCTGAGTGCTCGCTCATCCGGCGCTCCCCTGGCTGGAGTGCCACAGCTTTCTGCTGGGGGTGGTGCGGTCGCCGGGCGGCTGGAGGTCGGCCCAGGGGTGCAACTCGGCGCCGGTCTCGTGCCGGATGCGCCGGCCGCCGACCGGATCGGCTGCGGCCGCGCCGGGGCGTACCGCCGGGTCCGCGGTCGACCCGGCGGTGGCATCAGTCGCCGGTGCGGTCGTCGGATGGGCCGATGGCTCCGCGAGGCGGGCCGCGACCGCCACGAGGCCGCCGTCCTGGTGGAGGTCCGCGAGTTCCGCGAGGTCCCAGGCGGCGGAGCCGACGACGCCGAAGGCGCGTTTCCCCCGCCGCTGGAGGGTGCCGCGGACCAGCAGCAGACCGGAGTGGAACACCGTGTGCGCGGCCTGCTGGTGGCTGTCCTCGAAGAACGCCAGGTCCACGAGGCCCGACCCGTCGTCGAGCGTCACGAAGATGATCCGTTTCCCGGACGCGATCGGCGGTGTCTGGGTGGAGGCCCTGATGCCCGCGACGAGCACGGTCTCGCCGTGCCGCACCTCGTGCAGCCGCCGGGCCGGTGTCGTGTCCAGTTCCTCCAGCAGCGCGTGGTGGTGCTCCATCAGATGCTGGGTGGTGTCCATGCCCAGCACCTCCAGTTCGGCGCCGGTCCGCTCGCCGGCGTTCATGTCGGGCAGGCCGGCCGGGACCGCGGACTCCTGAGCGGCGAGCGCGAGCTGTCCCCCGGGTACGTCGGCGCGTCCCTGCCGGTGCAGTTCGGAGACCTGGAGCAGCAGGTCGCGGCGGGTGGGCCCGGCGGCCAGCGCGTCGAGCGCTCCGACCTGGACGAGACGTTCCAGCACCGGACGGGACGGCCTCGCCCGCTCCCACAGGTCCGCCGGTGAGGAGTAGGGCTGCCCGGCCTCGATCCGCCCGGCCTCGGCCTCCGACATGCCGCCTACTTCGGAGAGGGCGAGCCGCACCCCCCACTTATCAGACTTCAGTTCGATTACATAGGCGGAGCGCGACGCGTTCACATCCAGCGGCAGGATCGGCACGCCATGCCGGCGCGCGTCCGCCAGGATCACCCGCTTCGGCCACATCCCCGGATCGTGTTCCAGCAGCCCGGCGTAGAGCGCCGCCGCGAAGTGCGCCTTCAGCCACGCCGACTGCAGCGCCGGAACGGCGAACGCGGCGGCGTGGGCGCGCGCGAAACCGTAGGCGCCGAACGCCTCCAGGATCCCCCAGACCTCGGCCAGCACCGCCGGCGCGTAGCCGTGCGCCGCCGCTTCGCGGTGGAACCACTTCCGCACCTTCGGCCGCCGGACGGGGTCGGCCAGACAGCGCCGCGCCTCCTCCGCCAGATCGGGCTCGCAGCGGGTCAGCACGGCGATGATGCCGATGATCTGCTCGTGCCAGATCGTCACCCCGAAGGTGTCCCGGAGCACCGGCTCCAGATCCTGGTGCGGATACCGCGGCGGCCGGGTGCTGTGCCGGGCGGCGATGTACTGCTCCGGCATGCCCCCGGCGACCGGTCCGGGACGGAACAGGCTGATGTCGGCGACGATGTCGTCGACGGTGGTCGGCTGCAGTCTGGCCAGCAGGTCACGCTGGCCGGGCGATTCGAGCTGGAACATGCCGAGGGTGTCCGAGGCGCGGATCAGCTCGAACGCCGCCGGGTCGTCCGGCGGCACCTGGGCGCGGTCCTCCAGGTCGATGTCCCGGCCGGTGGCCCGCCGGATCTCGGCCGTGGCGTGCGCCATCGCCGACCACATGCGCACGCCGAGGATGTCGAGCTTCAGCAGGCCCATCGCCTCGACGTCCTCCTTGTCGAACTGGCTCATCGGGAGCGCCTCACCGCTGGTCGGCACCACCGGGGTGCGGTCCAGCAGGGACGCGTTCGACAGCAGGACGCCGCACGGGTGCATCGCCACCCCGCGCGGCAGCCCGTCCAGCGCCTCGACCAGCTCCCACAGCGGGCCGTACCGGTCCGCGTGGGCGGCGACCTCCCGCAGTTCCGGCAGTTCGGCCAGCGCCGCCCGCACATCGCGGGCCCGGATGTGCGGGAACGACTTCGCCAGCCGGTCGATCTCCCACGGCGGCAGGGACAGCGCGGCCCCGGTGTCCCGGATCGCGTGCCGGGCGCGGTACGTCTCCGGCATCGCGACGGTCGCGATCCGCGCGGGGCCGAAGCGGCCGATCACCGCGCGGTAGACGTCGAGCCGGCGGGCCGACTCGGTGTCGAGGTCGATGTCCGGCAGGGAGTTGCGGCGCAGCGACATAAACCGTTCGAAGACCAGATGGTGTTCGAGCGGGTCGACGTGGGAGATGCCCAGCGCGTAGTTGACCATCGACCCGGCGCCGCTGCCCCGGGCCGCGACCCTGATCCCCAGGTCCCGGGCGTCGGAGACCACGGCGGCGGCGGTCAGGAAATACGTCTCGAAACCGAGTGTGCCGATGATCGTCAGTTCCGCGTCCAGCCGGCGCCGGGCGTCCGGCGCGTGCTCCAGGCCACGCTGGGCCAGGCCGGCCTCGGCGCGCTCGCGCAGCACCCGGCCGGCCGTCGCCGCGGTCGCCCCGGCCAGCTCGGGTTCCGGGAAGTGCGGCCTGCCCATGCCCAGATCGCCCTTCGGGTCGATCCGGCACGCGTCCGCCGTCTCCCGCGTCACCGCCAGCAGCCGGGCGGCGCCACCGCGCCCGCGCCCGGCGGCCCCGGCGATCCGTTCCGCGACCCGCGCCATGTCCTGCGGGCTCTTCAGCCAGCGCTGTCCCGAGTCCAGCCGGCGGCGGTCGATCGGCCGCAGCAGCCGGGCCGCGTCCAGTACATCGGCCACCCGGTGCTGCGCGGGATCCGCGTAGCGGACCGCGTTGGTGACGACGGCGGGGATGCCCAGCCGGTCGGCCAGCCCCACCGTGTGGGCGGCGAGCCGCAGGGATCCGGGTCCCGCGCCGGGGATCCCGTGGTCCACGGCCTCGAGCCGCAGGTCCTCGCCGAACCGCTCGCGCCACGGGGCGAGCAGTCGCTCCGCGATGTCCGGGTGGCCCGCGGACAGTGCCCTTACCGGCTCGGAGGCCGGTCCCAGCAGCACCGTCAGACCGTCGGCCGACTGCCGTTCAAGGTCCGCCCAGCGCAGCAGCGGGCGGTCGCCGCCCGCATGCGCGGCGCTGACCAGCCGGCACAGCGCGGCCCAGCCGGCCGCGTTCCGCGCCAGCAGGACGATCCGGGGCGCCGACTCGTCGATGTACGCGCCACCGCGCACCGGGGTGCGCCGCCGGGCCGGGGCCGTCCCGGGAGCCGAGCCGGGGACGGAAAGGGGAGGGGCGGATTCGACCGCGAGGTCCACGCCGAAGACCGGGCGCACACCGCCCGCGGTGCATGCCGCCGCGAACCGTACGAGGCCCGCGACAGTGTCCCGGTCGGTCAGTGCGAGGGCGTCCATCGCGTGCCACGCGGCGCGCTCGGCGAGGGCCCCGGGGTGGCTGGCCCCGTAGCGGAGGGAGAAACCGCTCGCGGTGTGGAGGTGCGTAAACGACATACACGCCTCCTGCCGCTCATGTGCCCCCTGCCCCCGGTCCGACCCTCGGACCTGCCTCTTCACCATAAACCACAGATCGAATCTTTGTTCGATAAGCGAGAGTGGAGGGAGGTGACAAGACCCACCCGAGGTCCGCCGGCGGCCCGGATGACGCACTCAGGGCGCGACCGGATGGACCGGCCGCGCCCTGGGAAACGTGCGGCGGACATGGCCGCCCGGGTGGATCAGCGGTTGAGGCGCAGCGTCCAGATGATGCTCATCTCGCCGGTGACCGCGCCGTCCTCACGGCGGATCGTGACGCGGACGGGGAACTCCGGGCGCTCGCCCGCGTCGAGTTCGGCGACGACGTCCGCGACGGGGCGGCCGAGCTCGGCGGTGGCCGTGACCGGGCCCATCGCGAGCTTCGCGTACGCGATCTCCGCGCGGACCGCGAGCGGCACGGCGCGGGAGAGCTGGTCGCCGAAGGCGCTCAGGACGATCGCGCCACTGGCGGACTCGGCCAGGGTGAACATGGCGCCGGCGTGCGGGCCGCCGACGTGGTTGTGGAAGTCGGGCTGGTCGGGCAGCGTGACGACGGCACGCTCCGCGCTGGTCTCCCCGAACTGCAGGTTCAGGGTGCGGACCATGGGCACAGTGGCCGCAAGCAGTTCGCCGGTCGAAGGCAGGGTCTCGGACATGCCTGGATGTTACCAGCGAGTAGCAACCCTGCCCAGGGCATCCGTGGGCCTGTCAGCAGAAATTACTGACCAGTAACGAGGGGCGGCGTGGAACCGGAAGCCCTCACCCCCTAGTGTTTCTGGCCATGTGGCCAGGAGAGCAGCAGCCCGGGGGACAGCAGTACCCACAGCAGAACCCACAGGGGCAGTACCCGCAGGACCCGAATCAGCAACCGCCGTACCAGGCGCCGTCGCCCTACCAGACGCCGTCCCCGTACCAGACACCCGGCTACGGCTACCCGCAGCAGCCGCCGCAGCAACAGCCGCCGCAGGGGCAGTACCAGCAGCCCGGACAGCCGCCCGGCCCGCCGCCGCAGTGGGGACCGCCCACCATGCCCGGCAGCCCCGGCCCCGGCGGCCCACAGCCCGGCAACCGCAAGAACATGACGATCGCCGTGTCGATCATCGCCGCCGTGGCGGTGATCGCGGCCGTGGTCATCGGCGGCGTCTACCTGTCGGGGGACGACAAGAAGGACACCGCCGCCGACCCGGGCAAGAGCCCGAGCGTCTCGCAGAGCGCCACGCCGACCCCGACCCCCTCGAACACCACGGCGGCGGGCACCGGCGGGACCGGCGACGACTCGCGCGGCGATCCGAACGCCGTCGAGATCAAGCCCGTGGTCCCGGGCTGGCAGGTCGTCCGGCGCACCGAACGCAACGTCGCCTTCGACGTGCCGGCGAACTGGACGCTGGCCAGCGAGGGCACCCTCATCGGCTTCGAGGACAAGGGCAAGCCCGCCGTCACCATGGGCGCGCCCGCCTTCTACAAAGAGAATTGGTGCGACAAGGACGAGCGCGCCGCGGTCGGGACCAAGGGCGCCAACGGCGCCAAGAGCGTCCAGGAGGCCGCCGAGGTCCAGGCCGAGTCGTGGGCGTACTGGGGATACCAGGAGGATGGCAAGGTCACCGTCGCCAAGACGGCCGCCAAGCCGTTCAGCAACTCGCACGGCATCACGGGCTTCTCCTCCTCCGCCACCGCGAAGAACGTGCCCAAGAAGAACAAGTGCACGTCCGACGGTGTCGTCTACACGGTCGCCTGGGTGGACTCCACCAAGGCCCTGACCGTGTGGGTGCTGTACGCCGACCGGGGCGCGGGCGTCACCGACGGCCTGCCGGACGCGACCATCACCACCATCATGGGCAGCATCCGCGAGCTGAAGAAGAAGTGACCGCCGACGGCGGTGGGCCGGGCGGGCCCACCGCCGAAATCCGGTGGCACCGCGGCGGACGGGCCGCGATAGTCGCCGGGTGACTCCCGACGCCGCGCTCCGGTCCCCCGGCCGCCCGCCCCGACTGCCCTCCTGGGCCGGGCGCGACTTCCGGCTGCTCACCGCGGCGTCGATCATCACCAGCCTCGGCAACTCCGGGGCCCTGATAGCGGCCGCCTTCGCGGTCATCGAGTCCGGCGGCAGCGCCACCGACGTCGGCCTCGTGGCCGCCGCACGCACCCTCCCGCTGGTGGTCTTCCTGCTCATCGGCGGAGCGCTGGCCGACCGGCTGCCCCGCAACCAGGTGATGGTCGCGGCCAACGTGCTCAACTCCGCCTCCCAGGCGGTCTTCGCCACCCTGATCATCTCGGGGCACGCGCAGCTGTGGCAGATGGCCGCGCTCACCGCGGTCGGCGGCACCGCGCACGCGTTCTTCGCCCCCGCCTCCGAGGGCATGCTGCTGGCGACCGTCGACCCGGCCCACGCCAACAAGGCGTTCTCGGTCTTCCGGGTGGGCATGAACGGCGCGAACATCGGCGGCGCGGCGCTCGGCGGCGCCCTGGTCGCCGCCATCGGCCCCGGCTGGGTCCTCGCCGTCGACGCGGCGGCCTTCGCGGTCGCGGCGGCGCTGCGCTCGTTCCTCACCGGCACCGCGAACCTGCGCGCCGAGGCCGGCGGGGGCATGCTGCGCGATCTGCGCGACGGCTGGCGGGAGTTCGCCTCACGGCGCTGGCTGTGGGGCATCGTCCTGCAGTTCTCCGTCGTCAACGCCGTCTTCACCGCCTCCGAGGCGGTCTACGGGCCGCTCGTCTCGAACGAACGGCTGGGCGGCGCAGGCCCCTGGGGCCTGGCACTGGCGGCGTTCGGCGCGGGCACGGTGAGCGGCGGTGTGCTGATGATGCGCTGGAAGCCGCGCCGCATGCTGCTGGCCGGCACGCTCGCCGTCTTCCCGATGGCACTGCCGCCCGCCGCCCTGGCCCTGGTGGTGCCCGCCGCCGGGCTGGCGGCGCTGATGTTCGTGACCGGCGTCGCGATCGAGGTCTTCGCCGTCGGCTGGATGCTCGCCCTGCACCAGGAGATCCCCGGCGACAAACTGTCGCGGGTCTCCTCGTACGACTGGTTCGGCTCGGTCGCGATGATCCCGGTCGCCACGGCGCTCGCCGGACCCGTCATGAACGCGGTCGGCCGCTCCGCCGCCCTGTGGGGGTGTTCCGGTCTCATCGTGCTGCTCACCGCCGCGGTGCTCCTCCTGCCCGAGGTCCGCCGGCTGACCCGCCGCGAGCCCGCAGCCGTCACCGGGACTGCGCCGGAACAGCCCGCCGAACCGGCTCAGCCGACGGTGAAGGCGCCGTCCGGCGGCTCTGGCGACGGCACCGCCGTGGCGTCGTAGACCGGGGACGCCCCGGCCGCGAGCCGGGCCAGGGCCTTCCCGTCGACCACCCGGGCGGGAAACGCGTCGGCCGCCGCCAGCCGGGCGAGCCGGTCCAGCGAGAGCGGGCCGTGCGAACCGAGCAGCACCGCGTTGCCGAAGCGCCGGCCGCGCAGCATCCCCGGCTCCGCGATCACGCAGAAGTGCTCGAAGACCTCGCGCACGGTGGCGATCTGCGAACCGAGGAACGCGAACGGCGCGGCGTCGGCGAGGTTGGCCAGATACAGGCCGCCCTCCGCACGCACCACGGACGCGGCCGACCGCAGGAACTCCACCGACGTCAGATGCGCCGGCACCCGCGAGCCGCCGAACACGTCCGCCACCAGGACATCGGCGCTGTCCGGCGCCGCCCGCTCGAGCCAGCCGCGCGCGTCGTCGGTGTGCACGACGACCGCCGGAGCGTCCAGCGGCAGATGTTCCGACACCCGCGCCACGAGTCCCCGGTCGGCCTCCACCCCGTCCGGC
>NZ_JAPVLS010000097.1:0-32423 GCF_027158125.1 Streptomyces sp. H39-C1 | reverse complement strand
TCAGCACCCCGTCCGACCCGTGGATTTTCAGCGCCTTCCACAACTCCACGAACGCGTCGCGCCCCGTGGCGGGGGCGGCGTCGCCGACCCCGAACCACTCCCCCACACTGCGGATCTCGGTGTGCTGGTCGCCGCGCTGCCACCGGCCGACGGGGTTGCGCGGGTGCACCAGGTGCCCGGCCATCCGGTCCTTGCCGCGCGAGGCCTCCACCGTCCAGGCGTCCCCGGGCGGGGCGTTCAGCCACGCGGCGACCGCGTCGCGCAGGAACGGGTGCCGAGCGGCATCGGCGTGCCACGGGTCGCCAGCGGTGACGTAGATCCGCTCCACCGTGGCGGGCAGCACCGCGTACACCGCGGCCAGAATCTCCTCCACGGACGCCGCACCGAGCTGCACGCGCACCGTCTGATCACGGTGCACCAGAACGCCGGTGCTGGTGTCCAGGAACGCCATCGCCCGCGCCTGCTGGGTGAAGTTCGGGCGGGTCGACGTCAGATTCGGCGTCACCGCGAACCACCGGTCCCCCTCAGGGCCGGCCGGGATCGAGGGGAGCTCCCGCTCCCCCGCGTCCGGCACCGTGACCGGCACGGGCACCGAGACGGCGGCCGCCGTTGCCGGGACGTCGCCGTGCTCATGGTCCTCGACGGCCTCGTCCGCGACGGCGGCCTCCGGGCCCCCCTGCGGGGCAGCGAGGTCGGCGGCTTCGGGCACCACTTCGGCGGCCGCGGGCGGGGCGGGGTGGCGCAGGTCTGGAACGAGCGCTCCCGCAGCGGCGATCTTCCCTGCGGGCGCCTGCGGCGTGGCGTGGTCATCCGGGTGGGCAGGTGCCGGTGAGGGTGTGTCAGGTCCGGAGGCGGGCACGGGGGGGCCCAGGGAGGGCACCAGGGCGACCACGTCGATCACCGCCAGGCCGGCGGCCGGGGCGATCCGGTCGGCCTTCGCCTTGTCGTGCTCCGCCAGCAGCGTGATCCGCCGGCCGCGTTCCGCCTCGAGCTTTGCCAGGGCGGCCTGCGCCTTCTTGATGTCGTCGCGCAGCGTGCGCAGTTCGGCCAGGGTGGTGGCGTAGGTCTTGGCGTCCATCACGATCCCTGATGCGGTGCGGATGAGGTGGCGGCATGGCCGCTGGTGGGACGGGTCGTGACGTAGGCGATGGCTCCGCCCGAGTGCGATTCCAGACGGGTTCCCAGCAACAGGCCGGCGGTAGCCCGGCCGTCGGCATCCGGGGCGGTCAGATGGGTGACCGGGCGGGCCAGGTCGGTGAGGTGGCCGGCCAGGATGGCGTCGGGGAAAGTATGGCGGCCCGGTGCGCTCTTCTCCCAGCGTTGGAGGCCGGTCAGGACGGCCACGACGTATCCCGACAACGTGATCGGCAGTACTCCCCCTGCCGCGACGGCCACCGCATCGCAGCGCCAGTGCCCCCGCAACGCGGCCAGCAGGTCAGCAGGCGGCAGCTCGGCGGCGAAACCGACCCACCGTCGGTTGCCCTCGGGAGCCGGCCGGGCCGTATCCACCCGCAGTACGGCGAGTTCGGGTGCCGCCAGCTGGTGCAGGGGGGTCGGCGCCCGGTCTTTGAGGGCCTGGACCACCGACAGCGGGACCATGACGCGGTTGCCCCGCCGGGACAGCCCCGGCAGCACCCCGGCGTGCACGAGGCGGCGGAACGTCGTGACAGCGCAACCGAGTTCCTCCGCGGCCTGCCCCGTCGTCAACAGCACCACCACACCCCCCTACATACAAACTCTGATATTTGATCAGGGACAGACGGTAACGAATGGGTGGGCACCCGTCAACGAACAACACCCGCCGCGGCGGCGACACCCACCCGTATGTGCAGGTGCGTGACGAGCGGTGATACAGACCGATGTGCTCCATCGTGCTCCCGTATCCCAGGACCGGCCGGTGGCCGAAGACCAGAACCGACCACGCTACGGGCCGGCCGACACCGGGCGGCGTCGTGCCCGGGGCGCTGCGGCTGCGGGGTATTCCTCTCGAGCCGGATACCGGCATCTGCTCGGTGAGCCGGGGAAGATGCGGGCCCGCCCGGGGCCTCGCGTCCCCTGCGCGGTTGGGGCAGCAGCGCCGCTGGGGCGGGGAAGTTGGCGCATATTGTGTGGTGCGCTCCTGTGCGCCGGATACCCCCACGTCAAAGTCGCAGGTCGGGGGAGAGTGCCGGCAGCACCCCCGATTCCGCTTCGTGGCGCGTTATGAACCTTTTCGTCGGAGAGGAAAGCTTTCTTCATCATGCGCTGTCAGACCTGATGGCCAGGATGCCGGGCATGAGTCTTACGTCCTCGCTGAAGGATCCCGCCCGACGCCTCGGTCAGCGCGTCGGCGTGCACGGTCAGGTGGGCGACGCGTGCCGTGTGCAGGCGCAGTTCATCGTCCAGGTGGCAGCCGTCTCGCGCGAACGCTTCCCGTAGGTCGGCCACTGTGTCGGCAGGCAAGCCGTTCCCACCGTACTTTCGGCTCTCGCGGTCCAGGCGGCGCAGCATGCTCTCGAACACCCGCAGGGCCCGGGTTACCTGGTCGTCGTCGGTCCAGTCGACGGATGCGGCGTAGGAGTCGAAGAGCTGCTTGCGGACCCCGCCGTCGCCGGGAGTGAAGTCGGGGTCTTGGGTGAAGTGCTCGTTCTCCCAGTACTCGCCGATCGCCCCTGCCACGAGATCGCTCATCAGTCCCCGGACGGCGTTGCGGGCGGGCCGGGAGAGCAGTTCACGATCAGCGGTGGCCATATAGGCAGATTACGGGGCTGAAGTGTAGAGCCGTCCGTATTTTCTGCCTGCACCAATGGGTTTGTCGCCGAGCCGACCGCCGACGGCCGCACATTCTGCGGGTATCGTCCCGTCCGGATCGTCAGATCTCCCGCGGGCGCATAGGCGCAACGCAGTAGGCCGAGCTGACCCGGGCAAGAGGGGGACCAACGACGGTGCGCAGGAGAGACAGCAACACGGAACCGGCGGCCGGCGGCCGGCGAGCGATCGCTCTGCGGGGCGTACAGCTCGCGCTGCTCGGCCTCGTTGTCGTGCTGGCCGGGCTCCGTTTCGGGGACCGAGACCTCCGCGGCGATGGGAGTGCCATCGTCTTCGGTGTGATGGCCGCGTCCTCGCTGTCCATCGGAGTTCTAGAGCGCTACCGGGCACGCGCTGCCAAAGGTCCCCGATAGCGTCACCCGAGGCAGCATCGCCCGGGCGGTTGCCGCATCCTTGCCGGCGCAACGCCGAAGCTCAGTCCTCGGCTGTTCCAAGCCCGGTACGGTCCGCCTCGCGTGCTCGCCGACGCTTCGTCCTCGGGCGGGTGTACTCCGCCAGGGCAAGACCCGCCTGAGCCACGATCAGGACCAACACCACGATCGAACCCACCCGCGCCACGCCGCCACTACGCAGCGCGTGCAGGCCGAACCACACCAGCGCACTGCACCACCACAACGCCAGAGCGAACCTCCGCGCCCACCCAGGTACACGGCTCACTGCCGGCCACGACCGGGAAACAGCGCGCTGGTAGTCGCCGCCACCGCCGCCCCGAACAACAACCCACCCCAAGCCGAGGCCCCCACAAGCCGGTACGGGTGCGCGACCAGCCCGTACACCACGATGCCCAGCCCACCCCCCACGAGGAAGAACCCACCGCTACGCATCGCAACCCGCCACCGCGGGCGCACTATCCCTGACGTCACGACGCACATCATCCACCCACTCCGACCGCGCCCGCACGAAGATCCGCCAGCCACGGGACATGAGAGCCTGGCAATGATCACCACCCGACGGTAGGTAGGTTCAGGGTCAAGGGAGGGATCGCTGTGCGCGTGGCTCTATGGGTCCTGCTCGGCCTGGTGGCGCTACTGGAATACAGCGTTGGCATCGCCGCCATCGCCGCCATCGCCACTGGACGGATATGGGCGCCCTGGGCCCTGCACCGGGTCCGGCGGCCGACACCTTGGGGATGGGCACAACTCCTCGGAGCCGCCATGCTCACGATCTACCCCCTGCACTTCGGCCTGGGGGTGAACATCCCAGTGATGGCCGTTCTGACCTTCTCACTGATCCTCATGATCGCCTCCGCCGTGCTGAACCACTTCGCCCTCAAAGCTCCGCGCACCCCACCCGGCTGACACCCCGCACCGTCACGCATCACCTGACCCAGCCGCTGAGCCCTAGCTGTTCTGTCCACGGAGGTTCGGATCAGCCTTCCGACCCGCGTACCTTGACGCCATGCGACGACACCGACGAGTGAGCAAGGCAGCCGGATGGCTCGCGATCTGGGCTGCGACCACCGTCGCCATGAGCGTCATCACCCAGCTCGCGGATATCTACACGGGCTGGATGCCCACCGCCGCGACGTCACTGGTGCTGGTGGGCTGCTGGTACTGGAGCGTTCGCACCGCATCACGCCGGGCAGCCCGAGCTCGGGGGTAACGCCCTTTCACCACCCGGGCGATGGTGTGGCAGGTCGCGTGTGAACACGGCGCAAACGCCCGGGAGCTGCGGGCGGGCGGGTCCGGCTACATCCGTGCAGCCCCGACGGCCGAGCGAACAGCGCACCTGGAACTGTGCAGTCGTACGAGGGGTTCCGCGGCGCCCCCGCCCAGGGCTGTTGCAAAGTCTTTTGGTCTTGGATCGTTGCTGGTCAGGCGAGGCCGAGGAGTTCGAGCGGTCGTCGGAAGCAGTCGTAGGACATCGCGCGGAGGCTGGCTGCGATGTTGGTGTGGCCCGCTGCTCGCAGTTGGTTGATCGCGAAACTGCGGAGGGTCGCCATGTTGTCCGGCCCGTGTCCGGTGCGGATCGTGGAGGCGTCCTCGGCGAAGGTGGTGTCGCGCACGAAGTGCAGCCGGTTCTCGATCACCCACTGTGACCTGGCCAGATGCCCGATCCGCTGCGGGGATGCCTGCCGGGCACTGAGGTCGGTGAGCGCGTAGACGGTCTGGCGGCTGACTTTCCCGGATTTCACGTCGGTGCGGTGGCGCAGGATGCGGGCTGCCTGCACTGCGTGCGGGAAGTCCAGGCCGAGGCCGTCCACGGTGAGCACGCGGGTCACCCGCGTCTCTTTGCGCCCGTGTCCCTCCTCGCGGTCGTAGCGCCGCGCGGTGACCCTTTCCCACGGCAGCGACCGCAGCTGGTGATGCAGGCGGGGCTGGTTGGCCTTGACCACCAGCAGGTAGTGCGCCTGCTTCTCCTCCACCAGGAAACGGGCGTGCTCGCGCTGGGTGTGCAGCGCGTCGGCGGTCACCGTCACGCCGGTCAGATCGAATGGTTCCAGCAGGGCGGCGAAGCAGGTGATCTCGTTCGTTTTGTCCGGGACCCGCAGCTGGGTGACGGTCAGTCCGGTGCCGGTCATCGCGGCCAGCAGGTGTGCGGCCGCTGTGGTGGAGGTGCGCGAGCCGGGCACTCTTGCCGTCGACGGCCAGGGTGTTGGCCCCGGCCGGATCGGCGCCGAGCAGGTCCGCGAGGCCGCCGGGACAAACGGCATTGAGGACGCGGCGGATGGTCGCCGCGCTCGGCGCGAGGCGGACGTTGAGCACGGTCCCGGTGCGGGCGCCGAGACGGGCCAGGGCATCCTGCGGTGCCGCCCTGGCCCACTGGCCGATCGCCGCGAACGAGCGTGCTCCGCTCAGCACGGCCGAGCAGGCGATCAGCAGCACGCTCACGAACGGGTGACGCTTCCCCCGCCGATGGCGCGGGTCAGCCAGCGTGGCCAGCCGCTCCGGCAGATACACGAGCCCGCGGTGCTGACGCGAAGGCGACTTGATCAGACAGATACTGGCAGACTGACGGCACATCGAAGCTCCCGTTGGCACAGGCGACTTGGCAAGGTCACCCGCATCAACGGGAGCTTCGTTGCGTTCGTAGCGCCTCCGCCGGACACCGTCACACGGCCACGACCAGCGCACCTACAAGATCAATCCGACTTTGCAACAGCCCTGGTCTGGGACCGGAGCCTTTGCGTGTGCTGTTCGAGCGGGTGGCGCTGCCGTGTGCTCGACGCGGCTCACAAGGAGCGTGGCTGGGCCGGTGGCGGCTGATGGCCATCGACGGGTTCGTGCTGGACATTCCCGATACTCCTGCGAATGACACGGAGTTCGGCCGTTCCGGGGGGACGAAGAACCCCGCACCGTTTCCGCAGGTGAAGATCGTGGGACTGGGCGAATGTGGGACACATGCCGTGGTGGCTGCCCGGCTGGGGCCCTGGCGTGTGGATGAGGGCGCTCTCGCCAAAGAACTCCTCGCCGACTTCGAGCCGGGCATGCTGATCACTGCCGACCGGGGGTTCTACGCGTACCGGCTGTGGGAGGCAGCTGCTGCAACGGGTGCGGATCTGCTGTGGCGCATGCCCGACGGACCTCATCTGCCAGTGGTCCGGTCGCTGAAAGATGGATCGTACGAATCTCTTCTGCTCGATCCGAAGGTCAGAAACCGACGCGCCAACCAGCGTCACCGCGGATCGACCGTCGAGGAGCCGGCAGGGATCCCAGTTCGGGTTGCCGAATATGAAGTGACCAACCGCGAAGGCAAGGGAGAGATCTTCTGCCTGATCACCACGATCATGGACCCCGATGAGGCAGGCGCCGCCGAACTCGCCGCCGCCTACGCAGAACGCTGGGAATTCGAATCCAGCCTCGACGAGATAAAGACCCACCAGCGCGGCCGCGGTGGCGTCCTGCGCTCGAAAACGCCCGACATGGTCGAGCAGGAAATCTGGGCCCTCCTGCTGACCCACTACGCAGTCCGACACCTGATGTGCGAGGCAGCCGACCAGGCAGATATCGACCCCGACAGGCTGTCCTTCATCAGATCACTGCGCATCATCCGCCGCCAGGTCACCGACCAGGCGGCCTTTTCCCCCTCAGCGGCTCACAAACGCTCTTGACGCAGCCCGCCCTGAAATCCTCGAGAGACCCAACCCGCCCCGCCGGAAGCGCACCAGCCCACGAGCCGTCAAACGCGTCCACGTTCACGCCTACCGAAAGAAACAACCCACCGAAACGACTATCCTGCACGCCGACCCACCTCACATCAAAATCCTCGCCGTTTCTTAACTACGCGGCATTGCTCCGCAAGGAGGAGTGATCAGCCCGTTGCTCTTCAACGTGGCCATGCACGGAATGGAGGAAGCCGCAGGGGTCCGCTATTACACCACCGGCAGAGATGCCGGGAGTGCACAAAGCGGCAGCCCTGTGCTGGTGAGGTACGCAGATGATTTCGTCGCGATGTGCACCAGCCGCGAACAGGCCGAGCAGGTCAAGAAACGGCTGGCTGCATGGCTGACGCCCAGAGGACTCGCCTTCCACGAGGACAAGACACGAATCGTCCACGCGGAGAGCGGATTCGACTTCCTGGGATTCAACGTCCGCCGCTATCACGGCAAACTGCTGATCAAGCCGAGCAAGGCGGCCCAGAGACGGATACGGGAACGGCTCAGCACCGAAATGGTGGCCCTGCGAGGGGCCAACGCCGGTGCGGTACTCAAGAAGATCAACCCGATCGTGCGGGGTTGGTCGGCCTATTACCGGACGGTGGTGTCCAGCGAGATCTTCACGGCGCTGGACAATCACATGTGGAAGCTCGCTTATAAGTGGGCCAAGCACAGCCACCCGAACAAGCCGAAGCACTGGGTATCCGACAAGTACTTCGGCCGGTTCAACAGGTCCAGGAGCGACCGGTGGGTGTTCGGTGACCGCGACAGCGGCGCCTACCTGCTCAAGTTCTCCTGGACGAAGATAGTCCGGCACCAGTTGGTCAAGGGGAAGGCGTCCCCGGACGACCCTGCCTTGGAATCCTATTGGGCTCAGCGGCGACGCAAGGGAACCCCTCTACCAATCGACGCTATGACCGTGCGTCTACTACAGGCACAACACGGCCGTTGCCCGATCTGCGGAGGACTCTTACTGCACGCCGACCACCCGCCACAAAGCCCGCAGGAATGGGAAACGTGGCGGGCGGTCATCCGGAAGGCGATCTCCAAGCAATACATCGCGTTTCCGGATGGCAGGACGCCGGACGGTCAACGACTCCGTCTCCTCCACACCCATTGTCTACGGCGGAATGGAGCCGCCGAGATGACAAATCCAGCACTTTTGCCTGCCGGCGAGCCTTTGGGGCTTGCTTGAGCCGTGTGCGGTGAAAGCTGCTTGCACGGTTCTGAGGGGGCGGGGACGCAGCAATGCGTCCCCGCTACCCGACTGATCATCGGGACGGGACGATCCGCGATCGGCACGCTCGTCGAGCGCAGCAGCCGCTCCACACTCCTGGTGCACCTGCCTCGGCTCGAGGGCTGGGGCGAGAATCCGCCCGTGAAGAACGGCCCCTCGCTCGGAGGCTATGGCGCAATCGCGATGAACACGGCGCTTACGGCATCAATGACGAAACTGCCCGAGCAACTGCGCAAAACCCTCACCTGGGACCGCGGAAGGGAACTCTCGGGCCACGCACGGTTCGCCGTCGAAACCGGGACGAAGGTGTTCTTCGCCGATCCGCACTCACCTTGGCAACGACCGACGAACGAGAACACGAACGGGCTGCTGCGTCAGTACTTCCCGAAGGGCACCGACCTGTCCCGGTGGTCGTCCGCAGACCTCGAAGCCGTCGCCCTGGCGATCAACAACCGGCCCCGCAAAATCCTCGGTTGGCGGACACCAGCCGAGGTCTTCGAGGAACAGCTACGCTCACTACAACAGCCAGGTGTTGCAACGACCGGTTGAACTCGCCCAGTACACTTCCCGGGAACTCCGCAGCAAAGTACGCTCGTTGGGAATGCGGGCATCCGTCGGCCGCACGGGCGTCTGCTGGGATAACGCTATGGCCGAATCATTCTTCAGCGTTCTAAAAAATGAACTCGTCCACCGCACTGCGTTCCCGACGCGCGCGCACGACCAGCGTGCGATCGTCCGTTACATCGAGATATTCTACAACCGCCAGCGTCTCCACTCCGGGCTCGGTTACAGGACACCATCCGAAGTCCAAGCCGAGTACGAACAACGGCAATCCGCGGCATAGAACCCCGTCAAACCGCTGTCCGAGAAGCACAAGGCCCCTCACCTTGTGTAGCGCGGAGCCGGCCGTGCAGTGACCGCGTTGCCCGTGAATGGCAGAAAGCGATCCGTCGGCCGGAATCCGCACACGGGCGGCAGACCTGCGAACGCAACCCCGCGGATGCGGTCCGGCGAAGTGGACCGTGACGTGGCGGTCCCTGGACGTCCGCGCCGCGCCCATGCTTCTCAACCGAAATTGCTGTCCGGTCCGGAGGCGCCGTGGTCGCTGGCCGGCGCTGAGGGTCAGCGGGCGCCGAGTGCTTCGGCCAGGATCTGGGCCTGTGCTGTGGTGAGGTGGGTGGCGATCTGGATGGTGCGGCCCGTCAGGCGCTGCATGATGGCGGGGTTGGCGAGCATCCGTTTGCCCTGGGTGATGGCGATTTCGTTGCGGGGCTGTGGCTGGCCTGCGACTTGTCCGGTCAGATCGGAGAACCGGGCGGCGTCCTGACTGTTGAGGGTGACCTCGACGACCCAGTCCCGACCCCCTTGGGCGTCCTCGAAGGTGCGGACGCCATCGAGCTGCCTCACTTGCAGGGCGCCCGGCGTGGTGACGGTGGCGCACGCGCTGCGGTCGTCCGCGGTGTAGGACTGTGCCAGCTCGGTGCCGGGGGCGCGCACGGGTTGGGCTTGGGGGTCGGTGGAGCATACGCCGTCGGTCTTGGTCTCTACGGCGAAAAAGCCCACCGGCTCGTCCGGTGCCACAAGAGTGGGGCCACCGCCCTGCCAGGGCCGCGTCAACAGCAGGGTAGCCACCACGACGACGACGGCCGCTCCGGAACCGATGGCCCACGCCCGTCCCCGCTTGCCCCGCCCGGGCGGGGCGTCCTGGTGCGGGGGCGGGGGTGGCAGCACGGTGGTGCGTTGGGGTGCTTCTACCGGCCCGGTCACTGCGTTCGGGTCCACCCGTTGCCGTGCGTCTTCCACTTCCCGTGACCGGCGTTCGCCGTACCGTTGGATCTCGCTGGTCCAGGCGGGGTCCAGCCAGTGCCGACCGTCCCGGCCTGCCGGCTGCCACCGTAACTGCCCAGCGCAGTCCTGCAGGATCTGGGCGGGCGTGGGCCGGTGAGCGGGGACGAGTGCCAGACAGGGCAGGATCAGGGCGTGGAGTTCGGGACTCAGCCCGGACACGTCGAGGTCGCCGGTCGCTGCCCGCACGAGTTGCTCCATCGCCGGACCGGCGCCGCCGTCCCGGTACGGGGCCCGGCCAACCGCCAGATGAAAGAGCGTCGCGCCCAGCGAGAAGACGTCCGATGCCGGTGTCGTGGCCTGCCCCTGGGCCTGCTCGGGCGCGGCGAACGCCACCGTGCCCAGCACCGCCTGGGTCCTGGTCATATCGATGGCATGGGAGATCCCGAAGTCGATGACCCGGGGGCCGTCGATGGGCAGCAGAACATTCGACGGCTTCACATCACGGTGCACCAGCCCCGCGGCATGAATACTGACCAGCGCCTCCGCGATACCCGCAGCAACCCAGTACAAGGCCTGCGGTCGCAAGGTGCCGCAACCGGCCACCAGATCCCGCAGCGAAGGGGCCGCGATGTACTCGGTAGCCATCCACGGCATCGGCGCCTGCGCGTCCGCAGCCACCACACTCGCGGTGTAAACCCCCTGCACACGCTGCGCGAGCAGCACCTCGCGCGCGAAACGACGCCGGTCCGCCTGGCCGACGACACCGCCTACCTCGTCAGCCAGCAACGTCTTCACCGCGACCATCCGCCCACCCGCGGAGACAGCCAGATACACCCGCCCCATCCCGCCACTGGCCAACTCCCCCAGCACCATGAACGGCCCAAAACGCTGCTTCGACTGCGAACCCTTCACCCCGTCGCTCCGCACGCCCACCCCCCTACTCCACCCCACCCCGCACACCAACGGCCGCCACTCTAACCGCCGTTGATCGGGCAGACGAGCGATGAAGGGCTTCCGCTCCCTCGGATCGGCCCAACGGCTCCTGGCCGCCTTCAGCCGCATCTCCCCCCACTTCAGACCCCGCCGACACCTCCTGACCGCATCCGACTACCGGGCCCAGATGGTCGACCGCTTCACCACGTGGAACCACATCACCACCGGCACCGGCCTGCCCGCGACCACCTGAACCAGGACCTCACCACCGCCCGACACGTCCCAACCCGCAGCCCACCCTCCCCAGCCCCAGCAAGTTGACAACGCCCGCGGGAGCTATACCGGCATCCCGCCAACGATGTCGCCGCCGCCTTGGGTATCCTCGCCGCGCCACTGGCCGAAGGCGTAGTCGTAGACCTGCACGGCGCGGGCCTGGAGGGTGTGCACCTGGTGGGCGCGCACCTGCAGGGCGCGAACCTCCGCGGCGCAGACCTCATCTTCGCGGACCTGACCGGCGCGAACCTGCGTGGCGCGGACCTGCACGGTGTTACCGGGTATTCGCCGCCTGAGCGCCCGACCAAGGAGTTCCCGCCATACCCGTCGCTGATCCCCGCCCCGCCCCGCCCCCTCGCTCCAGGCGAGTTCACCAGGCGTGGCCGAGGCACAGGCCGGACCGGTCGTTGGGGTCCGGGTGACCTGACCGCACTGCTCCTTCAACCGCCGCGTCTGCCCGCCGTCCCCGATCCCGCCATCTCCCACCAGGGGTCTGGGGGCAGGGTAGGCCGACGCGGTGCGCGGAGCAGGCACTATGCGCCGACGGCGACGATCCAGCAGTCGTTGGGCCACTTGCGGGACGCGTGGACCCCGTGCGGCGTGTCTGACTTGGGCACGCAGGCGGGGCTGGTGAAGTGGTTCGTGTCCTTGTCCTCCACGTCTGGGGAATGATCATGATGGGTTTTCGTAGGGCCATTGCGGCCACCGCCTTGGCCGCTGCCGCCGTGATGGCGGCCGCCGGCGCGGCTTCGGCCAGTGACTACTCCGAGTACGGCGAGCACGCTGCGATGGGCCAGCACGTGTTGAGCGCGCAGTGCAACGACGCGACCACCCAGATCGGCGCGGTGAACTACAACCAGGGACCGGTGTGCATCGACTTCGGCTCCCACCACGGTCAGGGCGAGGAGATGAGCCGCGCACTCAAGTCCGACCAGGACCTGATGAACGCCGCATGCAACTCCTCGGTCACCCAGATCGGCGTGGTCAACTACAACCAGGGACCGGTGTGCATCCGCTTCTAAACCGGCGGTGACCGACAGGGACTCGCCCGCACGAGAACGCCCTCTGCCGCGGCCCCCGCCCCCTGGGCACGACGTCCGCTCGGCTCCGGCCGCGGCACGCTCGTGCCAGGCCCAGGTCGGCGCGGGCGAGGAACTCGAGGGATAACCAGGCGCTCGCGATGCTGAAGCCCGGCGGGCGGCCTCCGTCCTGACGGGGGGTGCGGCGGACATGGTGCTGACTCGCGAGCGCCGGGAGCTGATGCGCGAGTGGGTCGGTCCGCTGCACGACGCCCTGCACCGGCCGCTCGGTGTGGCGGAGCAGACCGACCCGCGCGGCTACTTCCGCGTCCCGAAGAACTTCTCCGACGACGGATGGGGCGGCCGAAGGCCGAGTTGACGCTGTCGGATAAGGAACGGGCCGCGCTCGAGGAGTGGGTGCGGCGTCGTTCCACGCCGCAGGCGTGGGCCCTGCGGTGTCGGATCGTTCTGGCGTGTGCTGACGGTGTCTCGAACAAGGACGTGGCGGCTCGACTCGGTTCCACACCGCAGGCGGTGGGGCGCTGGCGGGCCCGGTTTGTGCAGTTCCGGATTGCCGGCCTGGGTGACATGCCGCGTCCGGGTGGCCCCAGGACAGTGACGGACGAGCAGGTCGCCGCGGTGGTCACCAGGACGCTGGAATCCACGCCGAAGAACGCGACGCACTGGTCGACCCGTTCGATGGCGAAGGAAATGGGCTTGTCGCAGTCGACGGTGTCGCGGATCTGGCGGGCGTTCGGCCTGCAGCCGCACCGGTCGCAGACCTTCAAGTTGTCGACGGATCCGTACTTCGTGGACAAAGTCCATGATGTCGTCGGTCTCTACCTGGACCCGCCCGAGCGGGCCCTGGTCTTCTGCGTGGACGAGAAGTCGCAGATCCAGGCCCTGGACCGGTCCCAGCCCGTGCTGCCGATGATGCCCGGAGTTCCCGAGCGAGCCACCCATGACTACGTCCGCGCCGGCACCACCACCCTGTTCGCCGCGCTCGAGATCGCCACCGGCACAGTGATCGGCTCCCTGCACCGCCGCCACCGGGCCGAGGCTAGACCGTCGGACACGCCCCGGTTGTCACCACATCGGGAGCGACTGTCCGTCGGGGTGCAGCGCAGTCCCGGGTCGTGCTGTCGGCGGCGGTCGTGCGGGTCAGCAGGTGATACCCGGCGGCGATTACCCGGGTGAGGTCGACGTAGGCTGCGGGGCTCGATGAGCGGGCTGCGTCCTTGGGGTCCGCCGACGTACTTGGGGAGACTGCTGTGAAGGCGTGGATTGGTGCCCATCGAGGCTTGCTGCTGGCGGTGGGTGCGGCAGTGGTGATCACAGCGGCGGTTCTGGTGGCGGTATTGCCGGGTTCGCATCGGGCCGACAGTATTCCTCCGACTCGTGCCCGCGAGTACTCCCAACAGCAGGCGTGTCTGCTCACGTCGGATCGCGGTCTGGCGGACGCGGCGGCGGTGCCGGTGTGGGCCGGGATGCAGGATGCCTCGGCGAAGACGCGGACGCGGGTGATGTATCTGGCGGTGGCAGGGGAGCAGAGCGCCGCCAACGCGGCGCCGTTCCTGGCTTCGCTGGCGCAGCGGCACTGCACCGTGGTGCTGACGGTGGGTGCGGCGCCAGGCGGCGCGGTGGCCATCGACGGGCCGAAGTTCCCCGGGACTCGCTTCGTGATCGTGGGAGGAACGGCGACTGGTTCGAACGTCACCGTCCTGCCGGCTGACTCGCCGAACGCCACACGATCGTCCGTCGCCTCCGCAGTGGAATCGGCGACCCACGGGTGATCAGGCAGTGGTGTGGCCTTGGTGGGACCTTGAAGGGGAGTTGACTGAGCCTTCCGCAAGGTATTGACGGGCTCCTCGCTTGGCAAAGATCTCTCCACGGACAGTTCGGACGCATCGGATATTTTGAGCCGATTGTCCATGGCATGGCAATGGGGAGTCCACGATCCACCCCTGTCTGTGGACTTTCGGTGAGCTCGCTGTGCATGATCGGCAAGTTTTGTGTGCCGATGATCATCTGGAGCTGTGCCGTGCGCGCTCGTCCCTACCGCCGTTCCGCCCGGCGGGTCGCGTTCCATCGCCGTTGGCTGCGCGCCACCGCGATGATTGCGTTCGTCTGCATGGCGCTGGTCTTGACGACGGAACAGGCCGCCGCTGACGGCGCCACGTTGCCGGCGCTGTCGATGCCGAGCCTGTCCTCGCTGACGGCATGGCTCAAGGACCCGCACTGGGGTCGCATACCGAAACAGCAAAGTGGCACCGCGGCCGGGCTCAGTCACCGTGCGAGTGCCGCCTCGACCCGCGCGGGCAAGGGCGCGGGCCGTGCGCCGGGCAAGGGGCACGGAGAACTCGATCCGTACCAGCCGTACGGCAAGGCTGTGAAGCCAGGCCAGAGCCGCACGGTCGGCGGCTTCTCCGCCAAGACCAGCAAGCGCAACGCCGCCACTTCGGATCGCACGTCCACGGTGTACGACAACGCCGACGGCAGTACCAGCCGCCAGCTGTCCCAGACACCCGTCAACTACCGTGACAGCAACGGCACGTGGCAGGCCATCGACACCCGGGTCAAGTCCTCCACCGACGGCCGACTGCACGAAGCCGCCAACTCCCTGGGCGTGGACTTCGCAACCAAGAGCACGGATCCGGCCCTGGCATCCTTCACCGATGGCTCGGGTCACAGCCTGTCCTACGGCCTCCAGGGCGCAGCGCCCGTCACCGGCACCACAACCGGTACCGACGTCACGTACAACAACGCACTCCCGCAGACCGATCTCCACCTGGCGCCGACCGCCCAAGGTCTCAAAGAGGCGATCGTCCTGCACTCCGCGCAGGCCGGGAATTCCTGGATCTTCCCGCTGACGCTCACCGGACTGGTTCCCGTCCAGGCCAAGGACGGCTCCATCGACCTGAAGGACGCGAGCGGCAAAACCGCCGAGCGCATCCCCGCGGCCTACGCCTTCGACTCCAAGGTCGACCCACGCTCAGGCGATCCGGCAACCACCCACGCAGTGACGTACCAGCTGATCCAGCAGGCCGGGCACCCCGCGTTGAAGATTGTCCTTGATGCCGCGTGGCTGAAGGATCCGTCACGGGTCTTCCCGGTCACTGTCGACCCGATCATCACCGACGGCTGGACCACCACCTACGCCGAATCGGGCGCCCCCGGGGACCACTCCTACGAGCAGACCATCAAGGTCGGCTCCTACGACTCCGGTCCGCATTCGGCCGCCTCCTACGTCAACCACTGGTACAGCGGCTTCGACGCCTCCCACGTCACCGTCACCGCAGCGACCCTGCGAGTCTTCAACACCTGGGCCGCGACCTGCACCCCGGAGCGATTCGACGTCGCGCTGGTCACCAGCGCCTGGACGCCCGGTGGTGTGACGTCCTATCCCGGGCCGTCCTACGGTGCCTCGATCGGCAACCTCACCCCGACCGTGAACAACGCGTGCCACAACACCGCCGCCGACCACAGCGTCGGTGACTGGGTGGACGTCCCGCTGACCACCTCCGCCATCCAGGGCTGGATGAACGGCACCACCGCGGACAACGGCCTGGCGATCTACGCCGCGACCAATGACGCGTTGCACTGGAAGCAGTTCGGGTCCTTCGCCGACGCGGCGTTCGGCCCCCGGATCGTCATCACCTACACCGGCAACACACCCCCGCAGATCTACCAGCAGTACCCGAACAACAACGCCACCGCGTACACCACCACCCCCGAACTCACCGCCTGGGGCAGTGGCGCCAACGCCTCGTCCGGCAGTACCAACCAGTACGACTTCCAGGTCTACGACAGCACCAACGCGAAGGTCGCCGATTCAGGCCTGATCGCGGCAGGGGACTGGACGGTCCCCGCGGGGAAACTCACCTGGGGCAAGACCTACTACTGGACCGTCCAGGCCTACGACAGCAGCCTCTACTCGCCCGCCGCGGCCTTCAACGCCCTCAACGTCCAGGTCCCGCAGCCACTGGTGACCTCCGGGCTGTCGCAGAACAGCAGCGACCACGGCTTCGACGCGTCGATCGGCAACTACACCACGTCGGACACCGACGCCTCCATCTCCACCGCCGGCCCGAGCCTGGAAGTGCAGCGGGACTACAACTCGCGTGACCCGCGCTGGACCGGTGCCTTCGGCGCCGGCTGGTCGAGCGTCTTCGACGCCCGCGCGACCGAGCAGTACAACAGCGTGGGCGCGGTCACCGGCACGGTCGTCACCTATCCGGACGGATCCCAGGTCGGCTACGGCAAGAACGGCGACCCCACCTTCTCGCCGCCTTCCGGACGCTTCGCCACCTTCAGGCCCGTCACCGGCGGCTACAGCCTGACCGACAAGAACGACACCACCTACACCTTCACTCAGGCCCTGGGCTCCGGCGGCTACGGCATCACCGCGATCACCGATGCCAACGGCCGCGCCATCACCTACAACTGGTCCGGCGGCCGGATCACGCAGATGACCTCGGCCACCTCCGGGCGAGCCCTGCACCTGACCTGGAACACCCCGCCCGGCGCCGCCGCCGCCCACGTGGCGACGGTCTTCACCGACCCGGTCACCGGCACTGACCAGAACACCGACCAGACCTGGAAGTACGGCTACACCAACGACCAGCTGACATCGGTCTGCGCCCCGAATTCGTACACCGCGTGCACCACCTACGGGTACACCGCCGGTTCGCAGTACCAGAATGCCGCCCAGGATCTGGGCCCGCATTCCTTGTGGCCGCTGTCCGAAGCCTCAGGCAGCACGGCCCAGGACGCGGTCCTCGCCAACCAGGGCACGACCAGTGCCACCTACAGCAACGTCACACTGGGGCAGCCGGGACCGCTGACCGGCGGATCCGCCACCGCGGCGGGCTTCAACGGCACCTCCTCCTCGGTCACGCTGCCCAAGGACTTGGGCAACAACACCGACTCGGGTGCGCTCTCGCTGTGGTTCAAGACCTCCGCAGGCCCCGGCGTGCTGTACTCCTACGCCTCACAGCCCGTCGACGCGGGCAATTCCCCGGGCGCCTACACCCCCTCGGTGTACGTGGGAACCGACGGCAAACTGAAGGCCGAATTCTGGTACAGCGGCGGCATCGCCCCGATCACCACAGCGGCCTCGGTAGCCGACGGCAAGTGGCATCACGTGGTGCTCTCGGCTGCGGGCAACTCCCAGACCCTCTTCCTGGACAGCGCCAAGGTCGGCTCGCTCAGCGGCACGGTCTCGATCCAAAGCGGTGTCGCGTTCGGCAAGAACCAGCCGTACAACTACCTCGGCGCCGGATTCCTCGGCGGGAACTGGCCCGACGAGCCGCACCAGAGTTCCACCGTCAAGACCGGCTACGCCACCTACTTCAACGGCTCCATCGCCGACGCCGCATGGTACGACCGCCCCTTGGTGGCCGCCGACGTGAACGCCCTGTACAAGTCCGCCACGCACAGCGCGAGCCTGCTCACGTCCATCACCCGGCCCTCCGGCAAGTCCTACGCGACGATGACCTACGACCCCGCCACCACCACCCTCACGCAGCTCACCGACGAGAACGGCGGGGTGTGGAAACTTGGCGCGCCGAGCATCACCGGCTCCAGCCAGACCTACCGCGGATCGGTCCTCGGCGGAGCACCGACCACCTACTTCCGTCTCGGGGACACAGCGGGCGCCACCACAGCGGTCGACGAGACCCGCGGCGGTGACGGAACCTACAACGCGGTGACCCTCGGAACGACCGGGCCGTTCAGCGACCAGAAGGCCGCGTCCTTCAACGGCACCAGCTCACGCGTGCAGACACCCGACGTGATCTCCCAGGCCTCCTCAGCCTCCGCCGACCTGTGGTTCTCCACCACACACGGCAACGCGATCCTGCTTGAGCAGCAGGCGGCCGCCATCGGCGGGTCCGTCAGCTCCATGACCCCGTTGCTGTGGGTGGGCTCGGACGGCAAGCTGTACGGCGGCGTCAACACCGTCAGCGGAGCCGTCCAGATGGCCACCGCAGGCACCGTCACCGACGGCAAGTGGCACCACGCGCTGGTCAGCGCCTCCGCCACCAGCCAGACCCTGTACCTGGACGGGACCCAGGCCGCGACGAGGACCACCACCGCGCTGTCCAACGCAGCCCGCACCTACAACTACATCGGCGCGGGCACGACCGGCAGCGGCTGGAACGGCCTGACCGCAGGCACCATCCTGTATTTCAACGGGTCGATCGCCGAGGTCGCGCAGTACCGCACCGCGCTGACCGCCCAGGACGCCGCCGCCCACTTCCAGGCTGCCAAGAACTCCACCGGCCTGCTGCCCGTCGAGACCATCAGCGTCATCTCCCCGGCGAACGCCACCTCGACGTACAAGTACGACGCGGCCAACGGCAACCGCAAACTCTCCGAGACCGACGGACTCGGGAACACCACCACGTTCGGCTACGACACGGGTGGCTTCGAGCACACGGTCCTGGACCCCAACGGGGCGATGACCGTCACCGGACACGATGTGCGCGGCAACGTGGTGTCCACCACGACCTGCCAGAACCAGGCGGCCAACGCCTGCTCCACGCGCTACTACAGCTACTTCCCCGATGACACCAGCCCGCAGTTGACCACCGCGGACCCGCGCAACGACGTCCTGCTGACCGAACGTGACGGCCGTTCCTTCAGCGGGACCGACCCTACGTACCTGACGTCCTTCGGCTATGACACGGCCGGCGACCAGACCACCGTCACCGGGCCCCCGGTGGCCGGTTTCCCCGCAGGCCGTACCGCCACCACTGTCTACAGCGACGGCAGCGCGGCCTACCCGGCCGTGGACAGCGGCAATGTGCCCAAGGGTCTGCCGGTCAGGGCGGTGTCGCCCGGCGGCGCGGTCAACTCCGTGTCCTATTTCCACAACGGTGACGTCGCGTCCACCACCGATGCCGCCGGCCTGGTCACCACCTACGGCTACGACGGCCTGGGCCAGGTGCTCAGCAAGACGGTCCTGTCCGACACCTACCCGGCCGGCCTCGTCACCCGGTACACCTACGACCTGGCCGGACAGGTCACCTTGGAGACCGACCCGCCGCTGGTCGACCGTGTGACCGGTGCCACGCACACCGCCGCTACCACCACGGTCTTCGACGACGACGGCAACGTCACCTCGCAGACCGTGGCCGATGCCGGGGGCGGTGACACCTCCCGTACCGAGACGCAGACCTACGACGCGTACAACCACCTGGCTTCGCAGACCGATGCGAACAGCAACGCCGGCGCTGCCAACGGCGGTACCACAACGTTCGAGTACGACACCGACGGCAACAAGGTCAAGGAAGTGTCCAAGTCGGGCACGATCACGCAGTACACGTACGACGACAACGGCCATCTGCTGACCCAGGGGCTGATGTACACCGGCGACCCGGTCCACCCCAGTGCGCCGA
The DNA here is from genome assembly GCF_027158125.1 of Streptomyces sp. H39-C1. Classification (NCBI taxonomy): domain Bacteria; kingdom Bacillati; phylum Actinomycetota; class Actinomycetes; order Kitasatosporales; family Streptomycetaceae; genus Streptomyces; species Streptomyces sp. H39-C1. Next base: position 12,869 of record NZ_JAPVLS010000097.1, on the reverse strand, counting down.
CCCTGCTGATCGAATCCTCGCGGGCCTACGATCCGTCCGGCCGGTTGGCCTCGATCACGGACTCGATGGGCAGCACCACCACCTATACGTACACCGACGACGGTCTGACCTCCACCGTTACCAAGAAGAGCTTCGACGGCGCCACCAGCACCCAGCTACAGAGCAACACCTATGACGCCGCCGGGAACCCCCTGTCGCGGACCAGCAACAATGGCGCGACGGTCACCAATTTCGCGGTGGACGCCGCCTCCCGCACCACCAGCACCACCGTTGACCCGACAGGTGTGAACCGGACCACGAGCGTGTCGTACACGCCGGACGACAACGTCGCATCCTCCAACGAGCATGACTCGTCCGGCTGGAACCGCACCACCACCGCCACCTACGACGCGTCGGGCAACACCCTGTCGAAGACTCTGTACGGCGACGCCTCCGGCCACCCGGCGGGCTGGTGGAAACTCGACCAGACCTCCGGCAGCACCGTCACCGACGCCTCCGGCACCGGCAACACCGCCGCACTGGGCAGCGGAGTGACCTGGGCAGGCGGCGCGGCGGCGTTCTCCGGAAGCACCACCGGCACGGGCGGTGCCATCGCCACCAACGCGCCGGTCCTGAACACCACAGCCTCCTACACCGTCTCCGCCTGGGCCAACCTCGCCGACCTCAGCACCTACCGCACGGTCGCAGCACAAGGCGGCACCACCACCTCTTCGTTCTACCTGCAATACAGCAAGGCCTTCGCCGGCTGGGCATTCATCGCCCCCTCCTCGGACTCCGCAACTCCGACCAGCTACTTCTCCGCCCACACCGCGTCCGCGACGGCCAACAGCTGGACCCACCTGGTGGGCGTATTCAACGCCGGCACCGGCGCCATGCAGCTATACGTCAACGGCACCCTCGCCGGAACCGGCACCAACACCGCGCCGTGGACGGGCAACGGTCCGCTGAGCATCGGCGGCGCCCAACAAGCCGGCGGCGCAGCCGCCACCAACGTCGTCAACGGCCAGACCGCCAACGTGCAGACCTACCCGCGCGCCTTGTCGGCGGGCGAAGTCAGCACGCTGTTCGGCAACGGCCGCAACGGCGGGACGGTCGGGTCCTCCAACCAGCAGACCACCAGCTACGTGTACGACAAGCGCGGTCTGCCGCTATCCATGACCGACGCCAACCACAACACCACCAACTACGCCTACGACGAGGCCGGCAACCTGGTGGTCACCACCGCCCCCGCCGTCCAGGTCGAAGCCACCGGCGGTGCTACCTCGGTGACCGCGCGCCCCGTTACCACCAGCGGGTTCAACACCTTCGGCGAGGCCGTCGAGGAGACCGACCCGAACGGCAACCAGACGGCCATCGTGTACGACGCGAACGGAAACAAGGTCTCCCAGACCCTGCCGCCGTACACACCGGCCGGCACCACCACGCCGCTCACCGCGACATCGTTCTGGACCTATGACAGCGACGGCAACCAAATCGCGGCGACCACCCCGAGCGGCCGTACCACCAGCTACCTGTACGACCAGCTCGGTGACGTCGCCCAGGTCACCGGTGCCGACGGAGTCAAGACCCACGCCGTGTACGACACCAACGGCGAGAAGCTGTCGGTCACGGACGGCACCGGCGCCACCACCCAGGCCACCTACGACTACCTGGGACGGCAACTGACCTCCACCACCCTGGAGCGGTTCCCCTCCACCCGCACTCTCACCTCGACCAACTCCTATGCCGTCACCGCGGGGAACCCTTACGGCGCGTTCCTGTCCTCCTCCACCACCCCCGGTGGGGTCACCAGCAGTTACGGCTACAACCGGGCAGGGGATGTCACCGCGTCCACCGACGGAGCGGGGAACACCACCCAGTTCACCTACGACTTCCAGGGCAACCGGCAAAAGACGATCCTGCCCGACGGCACCTGGAGCCAGACGGACTACGACGCCTCCGGCCAGCCGACTACCAGCAAGCAGTACGACGCCACGAGCACCCTGCTGACCCAGACCTCGCAGATCTACGACGGCGTCGGCAATGTCCTGACCTCCACCGACGCCAACGGCCACACCAACCATTTCCTGTACGACGCGGCCGGCACCATCACCCAGCAGATCCAGCCCGTCAACGCCACCACCTCGATCACCACCAGTTTCGGCTACGACGCGAACGGTCAGCGCACCCGGTTCACCGACGGCCGCGGCAACGCCTGGACCTACGGCTACACGCCGTGGGGTCAGCAGCAGTCGGTAACCGCCCCCGCCACCAGCACCTACACCTCGGCTGCGGACTCCACGACCACCTACGCCTACGACGCGGACGGACAGCTGGCCACCGCGACGCAACCGGGCGGCGTCACCACATCGATGACCTACGACAGCGTCGGCCAAGTCCTGTCGGAATCGGGCCAAGGAGCGGAAGCGGCAACCGCGACCCGCACCTTCTCCTACGACAACAACGGCCAGGTGCTGAGCGCCTCGACATCAGAGGCCGGAATCACCGGTGGTCCGGACCACCAGACCTCCACCCAGGAATCCTTCGGCTACGACGACCGAGGCGACCTGCTGACAGCGTCCGGTTCCGCCGGCAGTTCCAACTTCACCTACAACGACGACTCCGCACCTGTGACCCACGTCGACGCGGCAGGAACCACCAGGTACGGGTATGACACGGGTGGCCGTCTTTCCACCCTCAACGACGCCGCCACGGGCACGGATCTGACGTACACCTACAACACGCTCAGCCAGCCGAAGACCGTGAAATACGGCACCAGCGGGCAGACCCGCACCTACAGCTACAACACGGCGCATCAACTGACCGGCGACACCCTGGTACAGGGCGCGTCCACCCTCGCCGGCATGACCTACGGCTACGACAACGCCGGCAATCTCACCTCCAAGACCACCACGGGCGTCGCCGGAGCATCGGCCAACACCTACAGCTACGACTGGGCGAACCGCCTCAGTTCATGGAACAACGGCACCACGGCCACCAACTACTCCTACGACGCCTCCGGCAACCGGACCCAGGTCGGCGCGGACGTCTACACCTACGACGCACGCGACCAGCTGACCTCCGACGGAACGCACACCTACACCTACTCCGCCCGCGGCACCATGACCTCGGACGCCTCCACCGCCGGCGGTACCGTCGCCTACGGAACGGACGCCTACGGCGGACAGATCACCGCGGGCACCCACTCCTACACCCTGGACGCGACCGGCCGGAACATCTCCGACGCGGAGAGCGTGCAGCACTCCACCCGCACCTTCCAGTACTCCGGCGCCACCAACACCATCGCCTCGGACGGCAACTACACCTACAGCTACGATCCCGGCGGCTCGTTGACCGGCATCAACGTGGTGGGATCCGCCTCCACCAGCACCGGAGTCCTCGCGCTGACCGACCAGCACAGCGACGTGGTCGGCACCTTCACCTCCGGTGCCACCACGCTGGGCGGCTCTGCCAGTTACGACCCGCTCGGCAAGGTCACCGGCAACGGCGCCCTGTTCGGACACCTGGGCTTCCAGTCCGGCTGGACCGAATCCGACACCGGCAAAGTCGCCACCGCCTCGCGCTGGTACAACCCGGCGACCGGCACCTTCATGAACAAGGACAGCGTCTCGCTGAACCCGGTACCGAACTCGGTATCAGCCAACCCCTTCGCCTACGTCAACGACAACCCGATGGCCGGCGCGGACCCCTCCGGTCAGTGCTCCTGGTACGACGCGGTCTGTGGCGCGAAGAAGGCCTACCACGCGGTCGCCAGCAACGTCTCGTCCGGTGCCAGTTACGTCACCGATGCGGCCGAACGCGCCTACGAACACGCCAGCCACAACGCCGCAGCTGCCTATCACTACACGGCCGCCAAGGTGAAGGCCGTCGTCTCCTCCGCCAAAAGCGTCTACAACCGCGCGAAGACCAGGGTCCAGGACGCCTACCGCTCCACCATGCGGCGCGCCCGCCGGGTCTACAACTACGCAGCCCGACGCGTCAAACGCGGATACCAGGCCGCCGTCCACGCGGTCCACTCCGCCCACCACGCGATATCCCGCGCCGTGACGAGAGCAAAGGCCGCGGTCAAACGTCGGGCCTCACAGGTAGCGTCGGCAACCCGGACCGCCTACCACGCCACGGTCAAGGCGGCGAAAACCGCAGGCACGTACGTCAAGCACCACGCAGCGGCCATCACCTCGTTCGTGGTGTCCACCGCGGTGTTCGCGGGCTGCGAGGCAGCCACCTGGGGAGTTGGAACCATCGGTTGCGCGGCCTTGGCCGGTGCCGCGGGATCACTGGTGGAACAGGGCTTCGCCTGCGCTGAACAGGGCGGTGGAGCATGCAGCGTCGGCGCCTTCGGAGCGGCCGCGGTCACCGGCGCCGTCGCCGGGGCCCTGGGCGGCGCGCTCGGCGCGCTGGGCGGCAAGATCCTGGCCAAGATCGCGCCCAAGGCGATGAAGGCCGTTGGCGGCCTCTTCGGCAAGGGAGCCACCGAGGCGGAGGAAACCGCCGCCACCGATGCCACCAGCCAAGCCACCAGCAAGGCGGAGGCCAAGGGTGCCGGGTCCCGTAGCGAATCCGGCGGCTGCAAGGGGAAGGGGGTGCCGCACAGTTTCACCGGCAGCACCCGCGTCCTGATGGCCGGCGGCACCACCAAGGCGATCGACCAGATCAAGGTCGGCGACACCATCGCCAACGCCGTCCCGGGCCAAACCGGCACCCAGGCCCACACCGTCACCGCGGTCATCGTCACCACCACCGACCACGACTTCGTGGACGTCGGCATCAAGCGCTCCACCGGCTCCGCCACTAAGGCTGTCCTCAAGAGCGCCGCGAAGAAGACCGCTGTCGGCCTCGCCGCCTCCGCAGCCCTGTTCACCATTCTCAGCGCGACTCACACGGCAGCCGACAAGCACGACCTGTCAGCGACCGCTCCCGTGGCCGCCCAGGTGAGCACCCAGCCCAGCGATCACCTCACGACCACCTTCCACCACCCCTTCTACGACGAGACCCAGGCTTCGTTCACCGACGCCAAGGACCTCCACCCCGGCGACGTCCTCCAAACCCCGACGGGCACCGCCGAAGTCACCGACGTCCGCCTCTACCACGCCAACACCACCACCTACGACCTCACCATCGGCGACCTCCACACGTACTATGTGCTGGCAGGACAGACGCCGGTACTCGTACACAACTGCGGAGACATTGGACAACAAGTCGAGCACGGTTCAACTGAGTTGAGTCGCGCTACGGCGTTTCAGCGCTTGCTTGACAATAACCGAGGAAATCTGTACGGAGCAGCGAGGCTCCGAGATGGAAATATCATCGCGGCTCATTCTGATGACGCGGGTCACGCCGAAGAATACCTTGTACAAAAAGCAGGGGGCGGAAGCAACATTGCCGAGATGTATACCGAGTACGGAATGTGCCCAAGGTGTCAAGGGCCCGGCGGGAAGCGCGCTGTTCTTTCCTCGCTCCCTGCCGATGTACAGTTGACCTACTCAATCCCGTTCGCAAACCCGGCCAGTAGGACGGCGGCAAGAACCGCCCTGCGCGGGGTAATTAAATCGATCTTTGGATAAGAAAGGCTGTGATGTTCATGGCGCCGCACCTTAAATTCTCTAAGTACCCTGACGGCGTGCCGTCAGCGGTGACACCTGAGGTGCGGCGCTTTTTGGAAGATCATGGGGTTCCGCAGGCTGTCCTCACTATCTTTCGCGCAGTTGACGGGCCGTTTGTTCCTTCATGTGCGGGTCTCGGGTATAGCGTCAACGGCGTCACCATCGGCTACTCTCGTGAAGATGATGAAATCTGCATCAGCTCAGACACCGGGCAGGTGCTGCTTTTGGCCTCCTGGAGCCCCGCGGCACCTCTGGTTGTAAATCGAGACATTGCCGCTTTTGTCGATTCCTTGGCCATGCTGAATGGAATGCTCCCACTGTATGGGATCGATAGAGATCTGGATGTATCTGAAGCGGCAGCAGATCGGCTCCGCTTCGAACTCCGGCGCCTTGATGCGACCTCCACGGAAGATCCGAACGGTTTTTGGAGCGCTTTCCTTGATGATGTGGCAGTCGGCGACTACCCGGGCAAGTGACGGTGTCCCTTTCCGTGTAGCAGGCTGGTGGCCAGTGGAGATCTCGGTGATCCTCGAAATGGTTGGTAAGAGGCAAGTCGAGAGAGCGAATAGTCTCCGCAGTCGACATATCTCGGCTGGATTCCCAAATCGCCATCGCGCCATGTGAAGAGGCCCCACCGGATGCATTCCGGTGGGGCCTCTGGGGCGTCTGACGGCAGTGGTTGACGGCAACGTCAGCGGACGGGTGCTGCACAAAGTGGCGGGTCTTCTCCGTCGTCGGACTGGCTGCCGGTCTTGGTGGGGGCGGTTCCGGAAGCTAGGAGGAGGTGCAGTCGAATGAAGATGGCGGCGGTCGAATTCACTCTTGACAATGGAATCCTGGTGATCGGAGACGACAGTGCTTTCCCTGAGGCCTACAATTTGTCGATCGAGACGCTGCCCGCGGTTGAGGACAGGCTCATCGCGATCTCGTGCCGACAGCAAATCGCTCCGATCAGAGTTGAGCTGTGGCGCAATTGGGCGCCAATGAGCCATTGCATCATCTCCGCGAATTTTATGCTTTCCGGTGGAATGCTCGCACTTGGCGAATGCTTTGGTCGACCATTGTTCCGATGGCCTGCCTCCTCCCCAGGTTCCAGCCTCCAGCTTGATGTCTACGCAGATGACGAAGTCGAGGCGTCGTTGATTTCGGTGGTGGTCCAGCCGAATAAGCGAGCGGCGCAATCATCGTGTCGACGGTCGGAGCTCCTTGAACAATTGGATCAAGTTGATGACATCAGCAGGATTGACGTCATCCTGGCGGAGCGCTCATTTCCTGTTGTGCGCTTGAGTGCGGCATTTCGTGTGATTCGCCGAGCGATGGAAGGCGATGCTTCCATCCATCGAATCAGATATGCAATAGAGGCGACGGTGGAATGGATGCGCTGGCTTCGAAGGGAAATGTCAAAGACTGAAGTTGCCTGGGTTCCACCTCTATTTGATGAGCTGGCACGGTCTCAGATGCCAGCTGAAAGCGCTGCCCGTGTGCTTATCGATCGGCTAGCTGATTCGCTTGCGATGTCCACGAGTGAGCTCCTGGACGCACGTTGGTGATCGCTTCCAGACTCCTTGCCAGGTCCGGCGAGCACACCTAGCGCCCCGTGCGCCTCTGACGACCAGATGGGCGACACCTCAGAGGGCTTGGGCCTTCGTGCCAGTCAGCCTCCCGCTCACCGAGTTCGGGCAGCACTTGTTGATCGCATAGCCGAACAATGTCGCGCGAACTGGTACCGGTGGGCAGGGGCCGGTCACATCGGGAGGGCGAACAGACACACTAGCTCTGAAGGCCAGTACGTGTTGTCGCGTAGGGGCCCGGCCGACGCCGTCGCGCGCCTCCTGGAGGACACGCTGCGCCGGGACGCGGACTGGTTCGCCCGGTGGGAATGTGATTTCGACGGGGTGTACACCGCGTCAGATGACCCCGGTCAGGTCGTCGTTCTACCACCTCCCGCGCGCCGCGATCGACAACGACTACGTCTGGCTGCAGTTCGGGGAGCGGCCTTGGCTGCAGTTCGGCATGCGGCTGCCCGTCACCGCCATCGAGCCGGCCTTCCGTCCGCGCTGGACGACGCCTGCGTCACACGCGCGACAGCACAGCGCTGCGCGAACTTCTCACCTCCGCCGGATTCGAAATCGATCCTGCGGCCCCTGCCCGTTCCTGAGCATCATCCCCCAAGAAGAGGCGTCAGCATGGATCTTCTCTCCGCCGTCGGCGGTGGCACCGGCATCATGGTTCTGGCCGCGATATCGTCCTACCGCAAGACGCGCAAGGCCCGTCGGCCGGCACAGCCGGCCGACAGCAACCGATCGATCGACCCGGCGGCCTACGGCATGGTCCCTATCGGCCGAGTAGACACCACCAGGGCCGCAGCAGGTTCCGAAGGCGAAGCCGTAGCCGCGGCGGCGCTGGGCGGCGACTGGCGCACCGCTTCCGCGTACCTCCATTCGGCGGGCACCAATTGGGATCTGCGGTGGCACAGGCTCGGCTATCTCGCCGAGGCCGCCGCGCAGGATGACAGCTGGGTACGTGCCTGGCAGGCCGAACAGCCGTATGATCCCGGCGCCGCTTTGGTACATGCGGACGGGCTGATCTCCCTGGCCGGCAACCTGCGGGGAAGCCAGAACGCCAGGCATACTTCCCACGAACAATTCGAGGCATTCCACCGAGTCCTCGCGCAAGCCCGGCACGCATGCGACCGTGCCGTCGAGCTCGCTCCCGCAGACCCCACGCCGTACGTCGCCCAGCTCTCCGTCGCACGCGGACTCGGCTGGTCGCATGAGGAGTTCCGCGCACTCTGGACTGAGATCGTCACCCGGGACCCGTACCACTTCGGCGCACACACCTCGGCGCTGCAGTACTGGTGCGCCAAATGGCAAGGCTCTCATGAGCTCATGCACGGCTTCGCACAGCGCGCGGCCGCCTCGGCCCCTCACGGGGACCTGCTGGCGACCCTGCCGATTTTCGCGTTCTTCGAGCAGAAATACCGGGACGGGAACGAGGACATCTACGCACTGCCGACCACCGCGCCTGCCGTGGACGCCGCTTTGCGCGCGGTGGCGAACGCGTCCCCCGGTCACTACCGACTTCCGGCGATCAGGCACATGCTGGCGTACACACTGGAGAGCTCTGGGCGAAACGCCGAGGCCGTCGTTCAGTTCCAACTCATCGGCGGATTCGCGGGAGGCGCACCCTGGAGCTACTTTGGCGAGCCGCTCAAGGTGTTCGCCGCCACGCGGGCCCGCGCCGTCGTGGGTTGGGAAGACGCCGGCCGACCAGCCGTAGCGGCGCTCTGACCCACCGCGATACGGCCATCGGCTGCGGGCCCGGCGCTGGGTGGCCCCGCGCTGGTCCCCGTGGGTCCCTGGTTCGACGCGTTGTCGGGGCTGAATGCTGCGGTGTCGCAGTGGGCGGTGTCACGCGGCGTGGATGTGCTGCTGACGGGCCTGGGGGCGGATGAGCTGTTGGGCGTGCCGTGCTACGCCGCGGCTCAGATCGCCCGCCGCCACGGCCCCGGGCTATTCGGGGAGGCGCTGGCCCTCGCGGCGCACCTCTGCTGCGTAGTGGGCTGGTCTGGTATGGGCCCGTCTTCACGGAATCGAGCGCTGGGATACGGGAGTCCTCGGATTTGGCGCCGAACCTGAACAGATTCGAGCCGGCTGGTCCGCTTCCTTCGTTCAGTGACCGGTCCATCGACTTTGTGGTCGAGCATGGCCGAGCCGTGGATCTATCGAGGACAAAGCCTCTCGCCAGCCGGGTGGTCCGGGGGGTCTGCCGCACGATCGGGTGACGTCTTGACCTGCCCCACGGTTTGGGTTCCAGCTGTGGTGGCTAACTGGCGGCGGGGATGGTGTCTTGTTCGGAGAGTAGTTCGTACTCGATCGGGGTGCGGTAGCCCAGAGCTGAGTGGCGCCGCTGTCGGTTGTAGAAGATCTCGATGACCCTGTTGCCCAATTGCTTATGCGGCGAGGTCCAGGGCAGCGAGGTGGGATGTCCGAGTGGGGGCGAGTGGTTGTCCGGTCCACCGGGCGTCGAGTCGGAGCAGGTTGACGGCGGTGGCCGTGAGGATGTGCGCGAGGGCGGTCTTCCCCAGTCCCGTGTAGCGGGTTCTGCGTCCGCCGATGGCTGTGACCGCCTGGTGGATTGTGCCCTCAATGCCGGAGCGGATCGCGTAGACGGCCTTCCATTCCTCAGTGGTCTGCTCGGCTCGAACACGTTCGAGGACGGCGTCTTGATCTTGTGGGCGGACGGTCAGCTGCCGGCCGTAGCGTGTCGAGTTGGTGCACTGCCCGCGGGAGGGGCAAGACGCGCAGGTCTCGGTGGCGAAGCGGATGCGGATCGCGGGTCGCTGATTGTTGTCGAGTCCCTCGGTCCAGTAGCGGCTGTGGGCGCCGGCGGGGCAGATTGCCCGGCGAGCGTCCCAGTCGATGGTGAAGGATGCCTTGTCATAGCCGGTTCCTTGGACGGTGCGGCGGGTCATGGGCCGGACCGGGCCGATGACGCGGACGCCTCGATGGTTGGGCGCTGTGAGCAGGAGTTCCGCGGAGATGTAGCCGGCGTCCATCAGGTGTTCGCCCGGCAGCAGGCCCTTGGTCTCGAGCTGGTCGTGGATCTCGTCGACGACCACGGGGTCGCCGACCGTGGCGTCCGTGGTCACCACATGGGTGATGAGGTGCCGTCGGCCGGTCTCCTTGGCGTCGCAGGTCTCGGTGAAGTGGACCTTGTAGCCGTCCCAGGCCGAGCCGCACTTGACGGCGTTACGGGAGTCGGGGTCGTAGGGCGAGGTGATGCGTGCTCTGCTGGGCGGGAGCTCGTCCTTCCCCCGCCAAGCCACCTCCTGCACTCCGTCCGTGATTATGCGCTGGAACTGCTGGAGCCATACGGTCCGCAGGATGCCGACGGCCGGGACCTGCCGCAGCCAGGCCGGGGCACTGGCCGCGAAGGCCGCTTCGAGAAACTGGTAGCCGTCGGCCGCGATGCGCCAGGTCAGTTGGGTTCGCTCGCTCTCGTCGCTGGGCAGTCGGTAGGAGTCGACTCGGGCTCCGTATTTTTCCTGCCAGCCTTGGGGCATCCAGGAGGTGAGCCACTGGGGTGCTGCGACGGCAACTGCCTCCAGGGCGGCCCGCAGGGTCTCGCCGACGAACTCCAGGCGGTTGAGATCCCTCACCGCGGCGAGGATATGGGTGGAGCCGTGCGCTGCCGGCCCCGGCCTGACACGAGTCCCAGCTCGTTGAGGCGTTTCAGCAGCAGGTCCAGGATCTTCTCTTCCAGCCCGTGGGCCAGGAGCCGGTCGCGGAAGCCCGTCAGTACGGTGAAGTCGAAGCCGGGGTCGGCCAGTTCGAGGCCGAGCAGGTACTTCCAGTCGATTCTCGCTCGTACTGCGTGGGCGGCCTGGCGGTCCGTCAGGTTCTCCGCGAACTGCAGCACGCTGACCAACGCCAGCTGCCCCGGGGCAACACCAGGATGACCACGCACGCCGAAGGCGGACCTGAAGATCTCGTCGTCGAACAGCGGACCAAGCGCGTCCCGCACCCGCATCGCCAGACAGCTCTTTGGAAACGCAGCCCATGCCACCAGCCGCGTCCCCTCAGGAACCTCCCGACCGGCGCCCGACCTCATTGACACCCGACCCTCCGCCCCAAGATCGAATCACAGGCTTGCTCCCCAAGCCCCACCTCAGAGTCCGCCCCTCGATCACTCGCCACGACCGAGATCAAAGGCATTCACCCAATTGGGCAACAGGGTCTCTCGATGTACTCGAAGATTGCGTTCGCCAACTCGACCCGGGTCTTCCACCGTTTGCGGTTCAACAGCTCGATCTGCATTGAGGACCAGAACGACTCCATCATCGCGTTGTCCAGGCCGTCTCCGACGGTGCCGAACGATGGCAGGAGCCCGGCGGAGCGGATCCTTTCCCCGAAGACCCAGGAGGTGAACTGGGCGCCGTGATCGGCGTGAACTATCCCGCCTGGTTCGGGGCGTCGGTTGCGGAGGGCCATGTCCAACGCGTTGACCACGAGGGTGGAGTCCTGTCTGGAGTCGATCGACCAGCCCACGATCTTGCGGCTGAACGCGTCCAGGACCGCCGCCGCGCAGTACACCCACCCTTCTCTGGTGCGGTGTTGCGTGATGTCGGTGACCCACAGCTCGTTGGGACGCAGCCGATGGAACTTCCGGTTGACCAGGTCATCGGCGGTGACGACACTCCGCAGGCGCTTGATCCGTACCGGGCCGGGCAGTCCGTGGATCCCGGCCTGTGTCATCAGCACCGACACGGTCCTCGAGCACACCTGGATGCCCATGCCCAGGGTGAGCTCGGCGTGGGGCGTTTCCCCTTGATCGAGGACACCCTGATCATTGGATCGTGAAGATCCATAGGACAGGAGTTCCCGTTGGGGACGTCGAAGTACACCCCTGAGTTCCGGGCCGATGCCGTCGCGCTGTACCGCGCGAGCCCGGGACGTACGTATGCCTCGGTGGCCAAGGACCTGGGCATCAACCACGAGACGCTGCGGGTCTGGGTGCGTGAGGCCGAGCAGGCCGCCGTGCCCGGGACCGCCGAGGCCACCGCCCTGGCCAGGGAGAACAAGCAGCTCAAGGCCCGGATCAGGGAACTCGAGCTCGAGCGGGAGATCCTGCACCGGGCGGCCAAGTATTTCGCGGGCGAGACGAACTGGTGATCCGCTTCCAGTTCGTTGCCGACCACCACGACGCCTACGGCGTGAAGCGGCTGTGCACCCTCCTGGCCGTCTCCCGCTCCGGTTTCTACCGCTGGCGCGAAGCCGGCTCGGCCCGGGCCGAGCGCGAACGCGCCGACCAGGTCCTCACCGAGCGCATCGCCGAGATCCACCGGGAGTCCGACAGCACCTACGGCAGTCCCAGGATCACCGCCGAGCTGCGGGACGAGGGCCCACCGGTCAACCACAAACGCGTCGAGCGACTGATGCGCCGGTCCGGCATCGTCGGGGTGCACCTGCGCAAGAAGGTCCGCACCACGGTTCCCGCACCCGACGCGACGCCGGTGCCGGACCTGCTCCAGCGGGACTTCACCGCCACCGCACCGAACCAGAAGTACGTCGGCGACATCACCTACCTCCCCATCGGCGACGGACAATTCCTTTACCTGGCAACGGTGCTGGACCTGCTGTCGGCGTACTACCTAACCTCCCCAACCGCGTACGGATGAACGTCCCCAGCTATGTCGTGTGCGGGAGCACGGCTGCGTCAGCCCCTGACGATGCAGAAGGGATGCCCGGCCGGATCAGTGAGGAC
>NZ_JAPVLS010000096.1:0-32505 GCF_027158125.1 Streptomyces sp. H39-C1 | reverse complement strand
TGTCCCGCCTCGCCGACCCGGACACGCTGCACCACACCCCCATCGGGGTGCTACGCAGCGTCGAACGGCCGGTCTACGACGCCGACATGTCCGACCAGCTGGAACGCGCCGTCGAGGAGAAGGGCAAAGGCGACCTCGCCGCACTGCTCGCCGGCCAGGACACCTGGACCGTAAACCCTCGTTAGGAGCTGGAACTCGAATGACGTACGTGATCGCGCAACCGTGTGTCGACGTGAAGGACCGGGCCTGCATCGATGAATGCCCCGTCGACTGTATTTACGAGGGCCCCCGCAAGCTCTATATCCATCCCGACGAATGCGTCGACTGTGGCGCGTGCGAACCGGTCTGCCCCGTCGAGGCGATCTTCTTCGAGACGGATGTGCCGTCCGAGTGGGCGCCCTACCTGACCGCGGACCGGGAAGTGTTCGCCGGCGATCAGCCCTCCGGAGCGAGCGACCATCCGCTGACGGCCGACCACAGTGTGGTGGATGCGGAGCCGGTCAGCGAAGTTCAGTGATTCCGGGGAGCTGCTGCGCCGTGGGGTGGTCCGGGCCTGGAGGCTCGGACCACCCCACGGTTCGTGTCGGCCCGGGATGCCGACCGGTCGGGAGTCAGCCGATCCGGAGAGAGGTCGTGCGGGTCGCCTCGTCGATGTCGGAGCTGCGGACCGTCACGGCCATCTGCCAGTCACCTGGAAAGGGCAGCTGGACCGCGGGGGTTGTCCACCGTCCAGCGCCGACGGACGACAGGACCACGCGCAGCGGGCCGACATCCCTGCTCGGCAGAGTGAAGGCCATCCTCACCTCGGCCACCCGTGCGGCGCGTCCATCGGCGTTGATGACCTCCGCTGTCAACTGAGAGGCGCCCGTATCGGGAGCAGAGCGCAACGACACCACGACTCGTCCTGAGGCATCGGGACCCGCGCCACCTGTGTCGTAGGGGACGGCGGTTCTGATGTCGGCGGGCCGCACAGAGCCGGGTGCGGCGACGGCCTGGCTGCGACCGGGCGCGGAGTTGGTGAGGAGCGTGGTGACGGCCAGGACGATGACCGCTACGGCGGTCTCGGCTGCGACGGAGCGCCGGAGTCGTCGCGGATCGTCAGGGTTGATGACGGGAGCAGTGTCCGCACGCTCCAGGACACGAACCGTGCCCGGAACGACCTGTCTGGACGGTGCGGAGCTACGTGCCGACGCGCTGGCGCGTTGCCTGACGAGATGGCGCCGGGACAGCGCCCCCAGGGCGACCAGCAGTACGACAGCGCCGACCTTGAGCAGTAGCAGCCGGCCGTATCCGCTGCCGGTCATGGCCCCCCATGAGCCCAAGCCGCGCCACGACTGATAGATCCCGGTGACGACGAGTACCGCGACGCAGGACTCGGCGAGCACGGAGAACCGGTCGACCGATGCTGCGGTCGGCCCTTTCGGGCCGGGGCTGGGCTTGAGCGTGACGAGCAGCGCGACCAGGCCACCGATCCACAGGCCCATCGAGAGCAGATGCAGGCTGTCGGACAGCAGGGCCAGCGGAACTTGAATGCCCTCAGCCGCATGACCGGCGGACGCCCAGTTCACCGCGATGGCGCCCGCCAGCACCACTCCCGCTGCCGTCAGCCCGCGGCGGATGTCCCGCTGCTTGCTCGCTGCCTCTTCCCGTCGTTCGTGGAGCGGGCTCAACTCACGTCCCAGCTGACTGCACAGCAGCCACAGGAAGGGGCCGACTGCCGCGAGGAGGACCATCCGCTGGGCCAGGGCGCCGCCGATGGGCGTATGAAGGGTGCCGGAGAGCAACGACGTGTCGAACATCTGGGAGAACGTTCCGGCGCTTTGGTAGGGCCCGCTCAGCGCCAGTGCACTCGCCGTCGCCGTGGTGAGCGTGATCCAGCCGGCCAGCAGCAGGCGGCGCACGCCGCGGTGGTTCGCACCCGCAGGCCAGCAGACGAGAACGAAGCCGGCTGTTCCCACGGTCAAGGCGTATCCCACATACCCGAGTGCGCGCGCCGTTCCGTAGAGCATGCTGATGGCGGGCGCCGCGCGTACGGCGGGCACGGACGCGGTGGCTGAGGTGTGCCCGAAGGCGAAGACGAATGCCCCGGAGATGATGTGTGAGTCTGCGGAGACGGCCCGCCAGGCGACGGTGTAGCTGCCGGGTTGGAGGTCCTCGCGCAGCGCGACGCGCCCGGCGTTCTGCTCACCGACCAGGTTCTGCGGGGTACCCGCGTCAACGCGTCGGCCATCGGGAGCGATAACGCGGATCGAGTCGTCGAACAGTCTGACGGACTCCCCGAAGACCAAGGTCACCTGCCGCGGAGCAACCTTTGCCACGGAGCCTGGCACGGGATCGGACGTCAGCAGCGCCGCGTGAGCCGAGGCGACTCCTGTCGCGGTGAAGAGCCAGCACGCAGCCGTCACCAGGAGCAGCAGGGCCTTGCCGACCATCTCGTTCCGATGCGGGCGCCGCGCCTGGGTCATCGTGTGCCCCGCCGCCGGACCACGCTCAGGGCCGCCGCACCGGTTGCGGCCGCGAGGCCCAGCACGGCCAGGACCCGTGCCAGCACGTCCGGAGATGACGACGCGGGCGTCACTGCCGCAGCACTGGGGCTCTTGGCCGGTGCAGCGGTCAGGCGCAGCACCGGGGCCGGATTCTCCGGCTCGGCTCCGGTTGTCGACGGTTGGTCGATCCAGCGAGCCACAGTGCCGTTGCCGTAGGTCTGCAGGACCTTGAAAACCAGGGCATCGCCGGCGGTGGGCAAGGGGCCCATGGCCAGTTCGAACTCCTCGAACTGGTCGATGCCGATGGCTCCTCCGGTCCACACCACCTTGGACACCGTCTCGGTGACCTGACCGTCGTCCGTGGACAGTGGGGTTTTGAGACTGCTCTTCTCCACCTGGGAGGACCACCCCGGCAGCGGTCGCGTACGGACCGAGGCAATCGGATGGTCAGTGGGGAGCACTACTTCCACTCGTGTCGTGGTCGTGTTCTTCTGCTCACTCGGTACGTGGAAGACAACTGAGACGTAGCTGCCCTGAACCGCGTGGTCCGGCTGCACCGTCACATGCGCGGCCGCGGCCGGAGCAGACAGAAGGAAGGCAGCGGCGGCAACAGTCGTAACGATCAGGGGACTGCGGTGCACGCCGGTACCGAAGAGTGAACCGGGCACTCGATGCACCGTCCTACCGGTAGATGACCAGGTCCTGAGCGGTAGCTCCGCTGAGAACGAAGGGGCGTTCGGCGATCGGCCGACCGGTGTACAGGCGAATGAGTGTCTCCGCGTCGGTCACCAGGTCCGCCACATACTGCTGGTCGGGCAGCCAGGTCCCGAGTTCCAGATCCCGGTCCGGCAGATGGGCGATCAGCAGCGGGGTGTTGCGTTGCGCACTGCACCTCGCCAACAGTTCCAGGGCATCGTCGGTGCCGGCCGCCGCATAGGCGGGTGTGAGATCCCAAGCCGCGCGGATGTCGCCTGCATGGACCCATTCCCCCAGCCCGATCACATCCAGCTGCCCGGCGGAGTTGCTGATGACTGGTCCCGCGGTCCCATAGCCGTGGTCCAGCTCGTCGATGATCCGGCTGATGGGCCAGTCCTGCCGATCGGTGACGTCGCGCTGGTTGCACTCGGGGGAGAAGTCGTGCACCTGGTCGAGGGTGATGCGGGTGAGGGCGGCCGAGCAGTGCGCCAAAAGGTCCCGTACGTTCCAGCCGGGGCATGCGGTCGGATGTGCGAACCACCGCACCGGGGCCGCGCAGAGGACAGGAATCAGGTCGCGCTGCTCGGTCAGCAGAAGGCGTTCGGCACAGGACGAGCCCGCCACGGCGATGGGCATCGTGCGGCCCCCCTGTGCATCGGAGGGACTGGCTGTAGGCAGGACTTCCATGGTCAACTCCTAGAAACAGGGCTGGGCTCCGGTGCATGCGATTCCGCCGCGCTGTTCGTCCCTGCCAGCATCGCTCGCAGCTCACTGGTGGCGGCAGGACCGTATGCCTGGGTGAGCCGTGCGGTGAGCTCCGGGAGGGTGGCCCGGTAGCTCTGCGGTCCGACGGCTTCCAGAGCGCAGGCCGCCATGGTGCAGCCCAGCAGCGCGGCCGCGCCCGCGTCCAGGCCGTGCGCTGTCGCAGCCAGGAAGCCGGCGCGGAATGCGTCACCTGCTCCGGTTGGATCCGTGACGTGCGGAACGGGAACGGCGGGTACGTGCAAGGTGGTGTGACCGCTGCGGTCGATGCGGACGCCACCCTCGCTCAGCGTGGTGATCCAGGTGCCGACCCGTTCCAGGACCGTACTTTCCGGCCAGCCTGTGCGCTCAAGGAGCAACGCCCGCTCGTAGGCGTTGGTGAACAAGTACCTGGCGCCGTTGACCAGGCCCTTGACTCGGTCGGTGTCGAGTGTTGCCAACTGCTGGGAAGGGTCGGCCGCGAACGGGGTGCCAGTGGCGCGGCAGGCGCGGGTGTGCCGCAGCATCGCTTCGGGGTCGTCGGGAGCGATCAGTACGAGATCCACCGGGCCCGCTGCCTCAAGGACCGAAGCGAGGTCGATGTCTCTCGCATGACGCATCGCTCCGGGATAGAAGGATGCGATCTGGTTCTGCGCGGCGTCGGTGGTGCACAGGAAACGAGCGGTGTAGGCATCCGGAATGGTTCGGATGTGCTGAGTGTCGACGCCATTGCCGTTCAACCACACGGCGTAGTCGGAGAAGTCGCCGCCCACCGCCGCGACAAGCAGCGGATTCAGCCCCAGTCGTCCCAGGCCGAGCGCGATGTTGGCCGCAGCGCCGCCCCGGCGTATGTGGAGGCTGTCCACCAGGAAGGACAGCGACACGTGAGCCAATTGATCGGCGATGAGCTGGTCACTGAACCGCCCGGGGAACGTCATCAGATGGTCAGTGGCGATGGAGCCGGTGACAGCCAGGCGCACAGCGTGTCCCTTCTGGTGGTTCACGGACGGATTCCGGCAGAGACATCGGCAGGAGGCGCTCGTTCCGAAAGTGGTCAGCGGCCCCGCCAGGCCACTGACACCGGCGGGGCCGCAGGCACAGGGGTTCAGCCGACGGGCAGGAGGTACCGCTCGTGGATGACATCCAGACATCGCACGTCCTCGATGTCGATGGCGTCCATGTCGATACTGCGACCGCTGAGCTGCTCCAGCAGAAACAGGAACTCCACGAAAGTGAGGGAGTCGATCAGCCGGTTCTCGATGAGGTCGAGGTCACCAGGTATGTCCTCACGCTCGGGATGGCGCTTGAGGATCCAGTCCTTGATCTGCTGCAGCGGTGCGTCCATGGGAGTTCTCCTTCGCTGAGGGGGCGGTGCGTGGGGGAGGGAATGATCCGGGGGACGCCGCCGCGATGGCGACCGCATAGGCTCCGTCGTGGCCGATGCTGATCCGTATGCCGGATACACCGGCTTGTTCTGCCAGCCTTCGCGCGGTGGACCGCAGGCTCAGGACGGGCTTGCCGCCGGGAGCCTTCCGTACTTCCATGGCGAGCCAGGGCAGTACGACACCGCTCGTGTTCAAGGTCTTGAAGGCGGCCTCCTTGGCGGCCAAACGGCCGGCCACGGAGAGGATGTCCAGACTCCCGTCGCGATGGCAGTCGCCCAGTTCGGCCGGTGTGAGCATGCGCGCCAGCACCTCGTCACCATGCTCGGCCAGCATGCGGTCCACGCGGCTGGTCAGCATGATGTCGACCCCGATATCGCCGGGCGGGCACTCGGCGCCGGGACCGTTCTCATCCCTGGGCAAGTGCCTGCTCCACGGCGGCAGTGGCTTCCGCCCAGCCGCCGAAGCGCCGGGTCAGGGCCGAGAGCCACCGCTCGAGGCCGAAGGCCACACAACTGGTGAAGACCGATTCGCCGTTCAGGGTGATCGCCAGTCGTTCGCCGAAGAAGTTGCGATGCACGTTGACCGAAGCGATGGCCAGATCCTCGTACAGGAACTCGTACTTCACCGGTGCCAGCTGCTGGAGCCGGGCCCGGGAGCCGCCGCAGTCGTAGAAGGGATCCGTCGCCGCCTCCTTGCGCAGGGGCAGCTCCAGGCGGGCCGCGAAGTTCTCTATCTGGGCGGTGAAGTGCCGTAGATGTTCCTCGGTGAACTCCCGGTCGCCGACTGCCACGATCTCCCGCATGTGGAAGCCCAGGAGACGTCGCAGGTCTTCGTACTGCTCCTCACGGCGGAAACATCGGCCCAATACCGTGACGCGTTGCGGAGCGTCGAGCTCCTGGCCGGCGAGGTGCAGATACACGCCGTAGCAAGCGGCCGACGGAAGGGCCAAGCGGGCCGTTTCCAGTGTCTGGGGGGCGAAACCGCCGCCGACCGGATCATGGCCGGCGTCCGGACCGTTCAGACGCAACGGGGCGGTGACCACGGCCTGGTGCGGGAAGTTCCGGTAGTAGTCAAGCTCCGCCAGCTGCTCGACCGGTATGAGCGGCGGCATGATCATGGGTTGGGCTCCGGCCTGGACACCCCAGGACTCGAAGGCCCGGTCGAGCAGGTACAGCAGTGCGGTCGCCTGCGGGCCGAGGACGGCGACGCCGGTGGGGGGCGCGGCCGTGGTCGACCGGGTGGACAGGGGAGTCATCGTGTTCCTTCCGCCGGGCGCGCCATTCAGGCCGCGTACAGCTCGGAGTCGGAGAAGATGCCGGTTTTGACGAAGAACGACACGGGCTTGCGGACTGCTTTGCGTTCCGCGGTGCGCCGGTACGGATCGGCCAGGATGCGGCTGCGCACCTGCAGAGGATCCGAGAAGCCCGCGTCCCGGTAGACCTGGGGGTTGTAGAACGACTGCAGGCTGAAGACGATGTACCGCTTGAGGTAGGCCTCCAGCTCCCTCAGCTGCTCCTCGCCGGCCTGCTCGCGGACCCGCTGGTACAGGAGCGAGACGAGTTCCCGCCCAAAGGCGATATGCCGTGATTCGTCGTGATGATGGATCCGGTTGACCTGCCGGATGGTCTCGTGCAGATCGCCGTCATCGGCCATCCGGGCGTTGTAGTGGTCGACGATCTCCTCGAAGAGCAGAATGCGGGCGAAGACGAGGAAGTTCTCAGTTTCGGCACTGCCCGCATCCTGAGTCTTGATGGAAGGGGTGGAATAGATCTTTCCAGCGCCGTAACGCCGACAGAACTCGGCGAAGAACCACATGTGCTCGTTCTCCTCACCGATGAAGTGGTGGAAGAACTCGGAGGGAACTTCGAACCCCGGCGTATGGATGCGCCTGATGACCTCGATCAGAAGCTCACGGATTCCGTGCACGTTGAGGCTGTAGAAATTGATGCTCTCCCATCGCGACAGCCGCTTCATTCCCTCCACGCCGATCTCGTCCTCGACCGGTGTGCCATGGGCGGTGATCAGTTCAGGAGTCATCCAGTAGGCGTTCTCCGGGAGCTGGTCCGCCCATTCGAACATGCGATACGGGTTGTAGTAGTCCTCGACGGACATGCGGCCGAGCCGGTCGAGGATTTCGACGAAGCGGTCCGGCACAGCGTGGTCGGTGATGGTCACGGATCCTCCGGAGAGCGAGGGGGCGGGCGGGAAGCGGCACGGTACGTCGGCGCGACGGCTAGGGGCGCGCCTCGTAGACAGCGCTGACCGGTGTCGCGTCTGCCTTCCGCCATCGCGTGAATCCGGCACTGCGGGCTATCTCGCGCAAGGTGTCCTCGCCCGAGTGGTTGCCCAGGGCGCGAGGGCCCTTCTGGGCGGCCGCGGCCGGCAGACACATCACTGCCGACAGAGCCATGAACAGCCGACCCGCCGGGTGCGTGTTGCGCAACGGGTCAGGGTCGGCGTTCGGCTCAACGATCATCCACGTGCCGTCGGTGGACAGCTGGGAGCGGATGTGGCGTGCCACAGCGTCGGGATCGCCGATGTCGTGCACGCAGTTGAACGTGGTCACCAGGTCGTATGGGCCGCCCTCGAACGCGTCCGCCCCGGCAGTCGAGAAGTCCACTCGCTCTTCGGGCAGGCCGCGTTGTGCCGCCAAGTCCCGGGCCTGCTCGATGGCCAGCGCGTAGTAGTCAAAACCCCGCACCTGTGCGGCCGGGAAAGCCTCAGCCATGAGGAACGTGGAGTACCCCACCCCGCACCCCACGTCCGCGATCCGTCCACCATCCTTGAGCCGGTCCTCTGCCGCCTCCAGCGCGGGTATCCACCGCTGAACAAGATGGGCGCGATAGCCAGGTAGGAAGTACCGGGCCAGGGCGTCGTCCAGCGTCCCGTCGTGCTCGTCCCATCCCACTCCACCGCCGTCCCGGTACGCGTCCACCAGCGAGTCCTCGCTGGTGTAGAGCGCGGCCAGGGCGGAGAAGAACGGCGCCGCGTGGAGGTCGCTGTCGCGGTCGGCGAGGGCCGGCACGTGCTCGGCCGGCAGCCAGTACCGCGCGCCTGCCGCGTCGGTGCGCAGATACCCGCCACTGACCTGGGCGTGCAGCCATTCGCGTGCGTACATCGGCTGGATGCCGGTCCGGGAGGCCAGCTCCTCGGCTGTGACCGGCTTCGAATCGGCCATCGCGCGATACAGGCCGAGACGGTCTCCGAGGGAGACCGTCAGGCCGCGCACGGCGGCGGCCGCATCACTTACGAGGCGTTGCTGAAATTCCTGGGCGGGATGGGTGTTCACAGTCCTCGTCTCGATTCCGATGGGGAATGGAAGCCTGCGATGACGCCTGGCCGGCGGCTCTTCGGAGACGCCCGGCGGCCGAAAAGTACGGTACCTCGGTAGGGTATTGGCTCGGCCAGGTGCAGTTGAGGTAGCAGTTCCACCCGTCCGCCCGGCTACCCCGGAAGGGGTGGCCACTCGGTCACCACCCGCCGCATGCCCTTGGCCCCGCGCGCGATGTCCTCAGCTCACCGAAGGCTCCGCGGTGAAGAAGAAGGAGCGGGGGACGTCGCGGACCTTCCGGGCGATCACCGGGTACGGCCAACGGCCGTAGGAGGCACCGGCTTCGCCCGGTTGAAGGGTCCGGGTGGTGTGCCAACCGCAGGAACGCAGGAAGTCCTCCGGCTCGTCATGGCCGAACTGCCAGGCGGCGCCGTCCTCCCGCAGAGCGCTCAGGAAGCCGCGCGCCATCGGATTGGTGAGCGATGCGCGGCTGGCCATGTCCCCTGCCAGGATGCTGCCGGGTGCCGAAAGCCGCAGCAAGGTGGCGAGCACGCTGCGAACGGCCTGCTCCGGAAGGAAGAACAGCAGACCTTCCATGACCCATACGGTCGGCTCCGCGAGCTGGAAGCCCGCGTCCGTCAGTGATCCGGCCCAGTCACCGGCGAGATCGACCGCTACGGCACGCCGCCGGCGACCCGCCGGCAGCGGGGCATCGGCGAGCTGAGCGCTCTTGGCCTCCAGCAGGGCGGGGCGGTCGAGTTCGTAGATCACCGTGTGCTCCGGCCAAGTCAACCGCCACGCACGGGTGTCCATTCCCGCAGCGACGAACACCACCTGCCGTGCCCCACTGCGCGCCACCGCTGCCAACGCCTGGTCGTCCAGGTACTTCGTCCGCAACGCCAGGAAGGGCACCGTTCCGGCGCCGGTATAGCGCTTGAGCAGAGCGAAACCGGTGTCACCGGCCAGCGTTCGCGCGAACGGGTCGTCGAACAGCCGGTCATCACGTTCGCTCTCCAGCGCACGAGCTGCGGCGGTCCATTGGGCTGTACAGGAAACGGCTTCCACGATCTGTGATCCTTTCGATGGTGACGCGGTTCCTCAGGCCCCCGCCGATGCTGGGCGTCGCAGGAAGAGACTGTGCAGCGTCATGCTGAATACCTGCCGCCCTGCGTCATCGAGCAGTTCGCAGCGAGGCTGCACCAGCCCGCGGTCCTTGCGACCCAGAACCGGACCCGTGCGCAGCACGGTCAGCCGTGCGCTGAGGGTGTCTCCGGGGCACACCGGCCGGTGATAGCGGATCTCGTCCACTCCAGGGGATCCCGCGCAGGCGCTGTCGCGCAGGAGACCGTCGACGTAGGCCCGCATGAACAGCGACGCGGTCAGCCACCCACTCGCAATCAGACCCCCGAAAGCCGAACCCTCTGCGGCGGCCGGGTCGGTGTGGAAGGGCTGAGGGTCATACCGTTTGCCGAACTCGATGATCTCTTCGGCGGTGACGGTCACTGACCCGAGGTCGTGGACATCTCCGGCGGCAAAGTCTTCGAAATAGCGCAAGATGAGCCTCCCAGGGACGGTTCGGGCGGGTCACAGACCGGACAGGGCATGTGCGAAGTCGCCCCACAGATCGTCGAAGTGCTCCAGCCCGACCGAGACCCGTACGGTGCCTTCGCCGATACCGGCCGCCGCCAACTCCTTGGCGTCCAATTCACGATGGGAAATGCTGGCTGGATGCAGCACCAGGGTCTCCACCCCTCCCAACGAGGGCGCCAGTCGGGCCAGGTGCAGGCCTGCGAGGAAGGTCCGGCCGGCTGGGCGACCGCCGGCCAGATCGAAGGCGAGCACCCCTCCGAAGCCGTCCAGTACCCGCTTGGCGAGAACGTGGTCCGGATGGTCGTCGCGGCCGGGCCAGTGCACCGCGGTCACCGTCGGATGCTCTGCGAGGCGGTCGGCCAATGACGAGGCGTTGGCGCAGTGACGTTCCATCCGCAGGCTCAATGTCTGCAAGCCGCGGATGGTCAGCCAGGCAGCGAACGGGTCGGCGGTGGCACCCAGTTCGACGGCATGCTTCCAGCACGCTTCGTAGAGCCCCCGGGAGGCGAAGACGGCAACGCCACCCGTGACATCCGAGTGGCCGCCCAGGTATTTGGTGCTGGAGTGGACCACGACGTCTGCGCCGAATTCCAGCGGCCGACACAGCAGTGGAGAGGCGAAGGAGTTGTCCACCACACTGAGAAGGCCGGCCTGTCGGCCGACCGCCAGTACTCCGGGCAGGTCGGGAATCCGGGTGGTGGGGTTGGCGATGGTCTCCAGATACAGCAGCCGCGTCGTCGGTCGGAGCAGATCCCTTACCTCGTCCGCGCTCTGCCCCGAAACATAACTCACTTCGATACCGAACCGCTCACTCAGATCGGTGAACAGGGAGTACGTTCCGCCGTACAGACAGCGTTGCGCGATCACATGGTCGCCGGTCTGCAGAGCCGACAGCAGCACGGCGCTGATCGCGCCCATACCCGAAGCCGTGGCCAGCGCAGCCTCCCCGCCCTCGAGTTCAGCCACTGTCTCTTCCAGCGCTCGCACAGTGGGATTCCCGCGCCGGCTGTAGACGAATGCACCGTCCGGACCGTTCATCGCCTCTGCCAGATCGTCGGGATGATCGAATGCGAATGCGGAACTCTGATAGAGCGGCACGCTCAGCGGCTGACAACGTCTCAGCGGGGGAGCCGAGACGTGGATGGCACGCGTCTGAGGATGCTGTAAACCAGTTCCGAGCCCGGAAGCCTGCTTGGATGCGTCGATGCCCACCATGGGTTCCATGCTGTAGAAAGTCGCGGGTTTCCGATAGGGAGACAAACGGTCACCTCGCCGCCTGATGGAACGTCAGGCCATTCGAGGTGCAGCGCAGTGACCGATCGGTCACACCATCCTCTGTAGCCGAACGGCAGGGAGAACGGCCATGGATCATCCGCAGGTACTCCACGACCATCAGATCGAACGCGCCCTCGTCATCACCGCACACCCCGATGACGTCGACTTCCTCGCCTCCGGAACGGTTGCGAAGTGGACTGCGAGCGGTATCGAAGTCACCTACTGCGTCCTCACGGACGGCGACGCCGGTGGATTCGACCCCGCCATCCAACGCGCCGATATTCCGGCGCTCCGTCGTGAGGAGCAACGCCGGGCCGCCGACATCGCCGGGGTCAAGGAAGTTCACTTCTTGGGTTACACCGATGGCGCCCTCGAAGTCACTACGAGTCTGCGACTCGACCTCAGCCGCGTGATCCGCCAGGTACGCCCGCAACGGATCGTGATGCACAGCCCCGAGATCAACTGGCCCCACCTACCGGATTTCCACCCCGATCACCGCATGGCAGGCGAAGCGACACTGCGCGCGGTCTACCCGGACGCCCGTAACCCCTTCGCCCACCCCGACCTCATTGAGGAAGAAGGCCTCGAAGCATGGGCCGTCGATGAGATCTGGATGATCGGTGCACCACATCCCAACCATTGGGTCGACATCACCGGGCATCTGGGCACCAAGATGGAGGCGCTGTACGCCCACACCTCTCAGACGGCACACATCGACGATCTGGAAAACACCATCCGGGGGCGTCTGGCCCTGCAGGCCACGGCGGCCGGCTGGCCCGATGGGCGCCTTGCCGAGGCATTTCACGTCGTGACCACCCTTTAGCGCGACGATCGCCAGAAGGGATCTCGGCCGAACCCGGTGAGTACCGCGAGGGTCGCGTGACGGGGACTGGAGGGCGCGCTGGAGGCCGGGACGACCGTGGTCATACCCTCCTCGGGCACCTGGACCGATGCCACACCCCGGGCTTGACTCGCCCTTGCCTCTCACAGGCATCTCACGGATGAGGCATCACGGAGTGGGACGCGTCGTCATGGCGGTACCCGTGGCACAGGACCTGACCTGGGCGATCCGGACTGCACCGGACCACCAGACACGGTCCGTCAGGCTTGGACGAACGCTGGGGGTCAAGGGGTCGCAGGTTCAAATCCTGTCGTCCCGACGGTGCTGAAAGGCCCGCTGGTTGGGAGAAGTCCCAGGTCAGCGGGCCTTTTGCGTTGCTCTGACTAGGCGTCAAAGTGACAGCCCATCAGATGCTTGGGGACCAGCTGGGGACGGTGCTGAGGAAGAAACACCTGATCAGGCCCTGTTTGCTTGGGGGCCATGATCGCGAATGGTTACTCCTGCATTGTCCGGTTTCTACAAGACCCGCAGGGTCGCGGCGAGCGGGTCCGAGGGCCCGGGGGCTCCGGCCAGGTGGGCGCTGAGCGATCGTCCGGCGGCGACGATGGCTTGTAGGTCGGGGTGGAGGTAGGGCTGGGTGGTGAGCAGCGAGCCGTGGCCGGCGATGAGCCGCAGGACGTGCAGTGGCACCCCGGCGTCGGCCATCCAGGTCAGCCCGGTGTGGCGCAGGCTGTGACGGCGCAGCTTTTCGTGGCCCAGTGAGCTGACGACTTGGTCCCAGTGGGTGGCATCGCGCAGGACGGCGGTGGTGATGCGTCCGCCGCGCGGGCCGGTGAACAGCCGGGCGTCGGGGTCGGGGCCGGCGGCCAGCAGGCGTTGCGCGATCAAGGGCCGCACTTCCTCGATGAGCGGGACGCGGCGGGCCGCTTTTGCCCTTGGTGCCCTTGTCGGCGAGCCCGCCGGGGGAGGGGGTGGTCTGGCGGCGCACGGTCCAGATCCAGTTGACCGGGTCGATGTCCTTGACTCGCACGCCGGATGCCTCGCCGATGCGGGCGGCGGTGCAGGCCATGAAGATCACCACGCTGCCCCATCCGGCGAAGTTCCCGTGGGAGCGTGCCACCAGCGCTGCGGCCAGGGCGGTGAGCGCCGCCCAGTCGGGCAGGGCCAGGGTGCGGGGGTCGTCGAGTTCGTCCTCGGCCTGCTTGTAGGCCGACTGCCAGCCCACGATGCGCGCGGGGTTGCGCGCGATGATGCCGTCCCGCACGGCCTGCTCCATCACCCGCACCAGGACTGCCAGGCTGTTCTTGACGGTGGAGCGCCCGCACTCGTCCGCGATCCACCCGTACACGCTGCGGTCCACCGCACCATTGCTGATCATCGCGACCGGGATGTGGCCCAAGCTGGGCACCACTCTCAGTCGCCATCCGGCCAGATAGGGGTCGGTGGTCTTGGCCTCCAAGCCGCGCAGCGCGAGGGTCATGTTGGCGTTCCCGAAGTCGGACAGCGACTGATTCGAGCGGGTCGGGTCGATTCCGCGCAGGGCCGCAGCCAATAGCGCGTCGATCCACTCCTGCGCTTCCTCGACGCTGGCCCTGGCTTCCGACAGGGACCGGCGTTTGCCGGTATGGGGATCGGTCCAGCGCACGCGCGCCCGGTAGGGAAACGGCCGGTTCGCACGGTGCTCGATATCGGCCGACAACGCCACGGCGATCGGCAATTGCTCTATGTAGGGCATCAGGCCGCCTGCGCGGGGTCGATGCGGCGACCAGCCAGCCACCGTTCGACGTCGGCGGCGCCGTACATCACCACCCGCTCCGACAAACGGACGAAAGGCGGTCCCTGCGGGGGTCGGGCAGTCCTCCATCGGCGGACCGAGGAGGCGTCCACCCGCAGCAGGCGCGCTATCTCCCCGGTCGTGTACCACCCGTCGGCCAATAGGCCGGGCGAGGGCTCATCATGCCTGGGACGGCGAATTTCGGTGGTCGGTGTGTTTGGACGCATGGACTTCCCGGCGGTTGGAGGGTCAGGGCTGGGTGCGACAACCGGTCGAGGATTTCGAGAGGCTGCAGGGCGGAAATTGCTCAGGGCGCCGGGCTGTGCTCGGGCAAGACACAACATTAAACAGAAGGCGCAGGAAGTCCAGCCGGATTGTTGCTAGTTCTCTTACGGAGAACGCTGGTACCCGTCAGTGCATCCTAAACGGCGTAAAGAGACCCCTTGTGTAGGTAGGTCTACCTTGATGGCTTGATGAATCCTGGCGGTATTTTCGGAGTCCTGGATTGGCCCCGGAGCAGGCTCCGAAGGAGCCCTGGGCGTGGTGAGCGCTGCAGGCGGCGCTGCGTTATGTAGGGATGGCCGTACTGGCGGGGTCCCGCGACGTGGGCAGGCCGTGCCGCTGGGCCATCAATGATCCGTAGTATCGCCGGTTTGGCTAACCGGCGATCCCGCGCTATGTTGCTGATCCTCGAAGGGTTTGCGCGCACAACTATGCGGCCGTGCTTCAGCAGTTCCGGGGAAGGCCGAAGTCCAAAGGTCGCTTCGTGGACCGCAGGGGGTGCGGAAGGAAGCATCGGCCATGATGGCCACGGCCGCTCTACTGCCCGAAGCCGCATGGGCCGCCGATGAGAACGGACTGGGCCAGCATCAGGTCACTCTCTCGCGCGGACCACGTGCCTCCAGCCCACGTACCCTCGACTGTGCCGATGTCGAGATCGCCGGGCTGCGGAAGCAGCGTCCGAGCCGTCCCCCTGTGCTAAAAGGCAGACCTGGAGCTTCCCCGGCAGAATGTCCACCCACTCCGATGCTGGTCGGCACAAAAGGGAGCGTGACGGAGGTCCAGTCACGTCTTGCCGAGGTCGAGGCGGATATCCAGAACCGCATCGAGGCCCACATGGAGACCATCCGGGGACCCGCTTCCTGGGAAGCGGGAGCACACCGGACCGCTATTTGGCGGGCAGATCGGCTCATTGAGGATCCACGAGATCGGCGCCCCTGTGGGTTGTTGAGGCACGTTCAGCCAGTGCGGAGATGCGATCTTCCTCTGTCTCGGTGAGGCCAGATTCTCCGCCGGTGTGAAGCTGATCGGGTGGCGTTCGTCGTGAAGTTGTCCAGCTGACGGCTTTGACCTGGAGTGATGTCGCTGAACGGGGCTCTTGCCTGGGCGGATCCGTCTTTCTGGATCTTTCAGACTCGTGCCCGGTTGTGCAGTTGATACTCCCCACGCGCTCCCCAGAGGCGCTCGCACTCCCCAAATTCTCCCCAAGAGGTACTGCCGTAGGAGCATCGCCTGTCCCGTCTGGCGGTGCAGGTGTGGGTCGTGCCGGTTCGCTTTGCGTAAGCGCTCAGAGGAGGTGTCCGCATTCGCCCAGTCAGATGTCGCGGAAGTGACCACGCGAGTCCGTGACCTGCCGGAATGGCAGGCTGCTGGGCGCCGACCAGCGAATATGGTCTTTCGGTTGTTTCACGGTAATGCCCGTTGATGCGGCCGGAAGTCCCAGAAAAGTCCCAGTGGGGTCCCAGGGTCGGTGGCCATTCTTGGGGCTCTGCGCAGTGGTCGAGGCTGCATCTGGGCTGGGGTTCGTGCATCGGTGCTCGGCCTGGAACGAACGGCATCGTACGTGTCTGCAGCAGCTCGACGCTGGGGCAGACAGCTTGCTGGCTGCGCGGGCATGGCAGTTACCGGTTGGTTCATGGCGTCGGCGAGGTCATCCTCGAACTACCCCCGCTCGCGCGGGAAGACCCGCTGCAGACCCTCCATCTCGATCTCGTCGATCGGACCAACCACGTGCACACGGGAAGACCAGGTGAGCAGGGCCGCGTGAGCCTGTTAAATACGGACCACCCCTGCTCGCATGGGAAGACCGTTCGCCCGGCGGGCTCGTCCGGACAGACGTCCGGACCACCCCCGCTCGCGCGGGGAGACCTTGATTCCTAATGCGTTCTGTGAAGCCGCGAGGGCTGTCGGCGGCGTGAGCTCGTAGCACCACCCGTCGCGCAACAGAGCCCAGATGACGTTGACGCGGCGACGGGCGAGGGTGGCTCCGCCGTCGGCCAGGTCGATGCCCCAGGTGTTCTCATCGCCCAGGGCTACGACGTCGGCGAGGAGTTCGAGGAGTTCAGTTTCGTCGTTCGCGACGCGTCGGGAAAGCAGCCGACGGCCGCTCTCGTCGATCGCGACGCAGTGGTGGCGAGTCTTGCCTGCGTCGATGCCGGCCCAGATCGCGGCCATGTGGTGCCTCCGTGCGGTGAGTGCTGGTGCCTCCCGACGGACGACCTCGCTGTCGATTCCCTACGGAGCGATCGTTCGCAATTCCTAATTGGCAGCCGAGTCGTCGTGGGACGTCGGGCGGCCAATCAATGCCAGCCACGAGCGGCAGAAGGTTGAAAGCCACACCCGACGTCCCTGGGTGGATAAACCAAATGAAGGGCTCACCCGATCCCGCAGGACAACGTAGGGAAGGTTGAGCGTGTGCCATCGAACCTTGACCGACGCCCGCTTGTGTCATCGAGGATTGGTCGCGCTGGTCAGGGGCTGGCCTTGAAGAGGCCAGCCAGCTGCGCGCTTCGGGATCGGCTGTGCGGGTCAAGCGCCCACGAACATCTGCACGCTGCTGGCCTGGCACGATGCCTGCATGGAAACTGGTTTCCCGTGGGGGTCCACACCGACTGTCGATCTTCGCCTCTGGCGCGCCGACGCCATCGTGCTGTTCGACTGGCTGATGAGCACCGACCTGAACGCTGTGCCGATCACGCACCCAGCTCAGAAGCAGGCCCTTTCGGACCTCTTGGCCCGCCTGGAGGAGGTGGACGTCACCGAGTCGACCGAGGAAGAGATTGCCGCAGCCCAGGACGAGGTGGCCAAGAGCATGGGCTGGTAGGTGGGCGGAGGAGATACGCGCGAAACCGCCGCTTCCTCTCCCCGGAGCCTCCTACAGTGGACTCATGAACATTCGCTGGGGTGGCTCGGTCTGGGAACTGATGCTGGTGAAGCGCGCGGTCGGGACAGCCCTATCGAACTCGGCGAGCGGCGGGTACAGCACGCTCCTGCGCGACGGCGCCCGGAACTTGGTCGGCCACGCGGACTTGCTCAACGGGAGACGAGCCGTCGCCGGGCTTGTCGCGGTCTCCGCGGTAGCGGGCGGTGCGCTCACCGTCGCCACCATGAAGGTGACGCCGCACCTCAAGACGAAGTTCCGCCCCGCGGTCCAGGACACGGCAGAGGAGGCGGCAGAAGCCACCTCTGACACCCCTGTTGAGGAGCCGGAAGCTCTCCAGGGGCCGCGGCTACGCGCTGTCTGACCATCGGGCGTATCTCCTCCAACGGCCTGGTAGGAGCGCCGGTAGCGATCAACCTTCGGTGACACAAGCTCAAGGTTCGAGGTTCGATGACACGGGACACCAACCATGGGCACGGACGAGCTGGCCTACGCCCGGCAACCGATCGGACCCCCTCACCGCAGGTTGGTGAGGAGTCAGGCGTTCTGAGCCCCGAAGTAGAGTAAATCCGTGAACGCGTGGCGAGTTCCGGGTCCCGGACGGAAGGCCCGAACAGCGGTGCTGTGGATGGCATGTGTCGTGGGTCGAGCGCGGGCCCAAGGTGGCGGCGTGGGGTGCGGGTACGCCACGATGCTGCGATGCAGAACGAGGAGCCGTTGGAAGAGTGGGCGCGGCGGCGCGAGGAGCGCCGGAACGCATCAAAGGGAAAACAGCGGGCGGTCCCGCTCGCAGAAGGCCCGTCACGCGGGGCCCACGTCGATCCGGGCGCGCCGCGGGTGATCCAGGAGTGGACCGGTACGGAGTGGGTCGCGGTCGGCGTCGCCGACAACCTGGCCGCTGCGAAGGTGCTCCTGTACGCGGCGCAGCCGGTCGAAGAGGACCCCGTGGAATGGGACCGCCCGCCGGGGCTAGGCAAGGGCCGGGGCCGGCACCGGAAGCCGACTGCAGCGGAGGAGCGGGACTAGGCGGGTAGCGGGGGAAGGTTGTAGCGGCTGACGGCCAGGTACGTCTCCGGCGTCGCCGCTTCGAGGAGAGCAGGGTCGCCCTCCAGATCGAGCTCCGGCTCCTGGGCGCGGTGCAGCAGGTCGCTCCAGTCGCTCGTCGCGCCCCGTTCGTAGGCGTCGCGGAGCAGAGGGCGCAGCCGGGGGCGGGCTTCCTCTTGCTGTTCGCGGAAGATCCGCCGTTGGGTTAGTCGCTGCTCTTCCTCAGCGTCGTCGCTGAGCTCTTGGTGGTCGGCCGGCTGGTCCTCGGCACGCAGCCCTGGGGTGCGCCGGGCGATGGCGAGGTCTTCCTCATGGAGGCGCTCGCAGGCTGCGAACAGTGTCCGGGACATGCCGAGGTGGACCTCGGTTCCGGGGATGCGGCAGGTGAGGAAGTCATCGAGCCCCATGGAGCGGATGCCTGCGCGCAGGATGTGCTGCTCGACGTGGGGCGCTGGTTCGCGGGCATCGGCCCGCATGGCGAGGGTGAGGCCGTCGTCTTCCAGGGGCGTGGTCAGCCCAGACCGTCGGTAGCGGGAGGCACGGTCGGCGGGCACTGGCACCGTGCGCAGATACGAGGCGGGAGCGGAGCGCAGCGCCAGGTAGGCGAGCATCTGGGCGCGGGCCGCGCCGATGAGCGCGTCGTCGCTGTCGCCGAGATGGTCCTCCAGATTGCCTGGGCCCGTCACTGCGTCGTTGATGTCAGTCTCGGCAGGACTGAGGGGCGGCTGCCCGGGGTGCAGGTCGTGATCGATAGTGAGGAAGAGATCGTCTCCGGGCCGCACCGACGCTCCGATCAGGACGGTGCGGTGCGCGTACGAGCTGAGGACCTTGCTGCCGGCCGCAAGTTGCGCCCATCCCCTTCGGAGCGTGGGGAGGCCGACGTTGCCGCCCTTAGCTTCGATCAGCCAGTAGATGTTCTCTGCCTCGTGGCGCCCCCACAGGTCGGGCAGTTTCCTCTTCGGGTCTTTGAATGTGCCGTGCAGCGCGAGGATGGGGCCGCCGAGTTCGAGGTGCTCGGTCTGGCCGAGGCCCAACAGCGAGCGGCAGGCCCACTCGGTCATGGTCATGCCCAGGCGGTAGGCGGCAGCGTTCTTCGCGCTGCGCTCGGTACCGTGCGCGTAGACCGGGTTGAAGGTGAGGCGCTGGCCCACGGCGCCGGGTACGGGGTGTCGGGGCGTGACCGGGTGCGCGCCGAGATACGCGTAGAGCGGCGAGACCCGGGCGACGAGTTCCCCGAGCGCGTACTGCGGTTGGTTCTGCAGATGCGGGGTGACGTCCCGGCCGACCTCGGTGGCGGCCTTGATGATCTCCCGCCACGTGGTGGTCGGGGCATACCATCCGTCGACTGCCGGGAATCCGTCCGACCCGGTCCACGGCTTGTGTTTCGCCGTCCGCCACTGCCTCTTGGGCTTCTTCGCAGGTTCGTTGCGGAAGAGGACTGGTACGTCGAAGCTGTCGGCATAGGTGAGCGGCGGCGCGTCCGGCACGTCTGCGGTCATCATGGGGATCACTCTGGCACGCACCCGGATCGTTGACAGCGCCAGGTGGCGGGCCCCAACCGCTCTGCGGGGGGAGCGATTCAGCTGGGATCCGGTGCGCATGCTCACACACGCCGAAGCCGGGGAGGGTAGTTGTCCTTCGACAGCGAAGTTAGTCGTGCGCAGCGCGCTGACCTGCGTCGACTGGATTGGATGTCAACACGGCGGGCGATAGCGTGGAACATCATGTCGGAGGGGGACGCTGGATGCGGATTGTGCGCGACATCTGCCGTGTGCACACTCTGTGCGCTGCCCACGCGTCCGCGTCAGGCGCTGCGTCGGCGAGCGCGGAGGGCGGCCCAGTGGCGCAGGCGTTCGGTGATCTGGGCTTCGTAGCCGTTGAGGGTGGGCTGGTAGTAGGTCTCGTGGTCCATGCCGTCGGGGAAGTAGTCGGCGCCGGAGAAGCCGTCGGTGGTGTCGGGGTCGTACTGGTAGTCCTTGCCGTAGCCGAGGTCCTTCATCAGCCGGGTCGGGGCGTTGAGGATGTGGGCGGGCGGCATGAGTAGCCGGTGCGGCGGGCGGATCGGTGGGCCGAGTCGAGGCCGCGGTAGACGGCGATGGACTTGGGGGCCGTGGCGAGGTAGACGACCGCTTGGGCGATCGCCAACTCGCCCTCGGGGGAGCCAAGTCGCTCGTACACGTCCCAAGCGGTGAGGGCCTGCTGGACGGCGTGCGGGTCGGCCATGCCGATGTCTTCGTTCGCGAAGCGGACCAGGCGGCGGGCTACGAACAGGGGGTCCTCGCCGCCGTCGAGCATGCGGGCGAGCCAGTACAGGGCCGCGTCCGGGTCGGAGCCGCGCATCGACTTGTGGAGCGCGGAGATCAGGTTGTAGTGGCCCTCCTGCGCCTTGTCGTACAGCGGGGCGCGCTGCTGGATGTGGCGGACGAGTCCGGCGGTGTCCAGGGGGGTGCCGGGGTCCGGGAGGGCCTGGAGCTGTTCGGCCATGTTGAGGAGGTAGCGGCCGTCGCCGTCGGCCATGGCGATCAGGGCGCGGCGGGCGTCGTCGTCCAGGGGCAGCCGGTGGCCGATGAGGTCCTCGGCACGGTCGAGGAGTGTGGACAGGGCGGCTTCGTAGAGGCGTTTGAGGACGAGGACCTGGGTGCGGGAGAGGAGAGCGCCGTTGAGTTCGAAGCTCGGGTTCTCGGTGGTGGCGCCGATCAGGGTGATCGTGCCGTCCTCGACGTAGGGCAGGAAGCTGTCCTGCTGGGCGCGGTTGAAGCGGTGGATCTCGTCGACGAACAGCAGGGTGCCCCGGCCGATGGTGCGCCGGCTGCGGGCGGCGGCGAAGACCTTGCGCAGGTCGGCCATGCCGGAGAAGGTGGCCGACACCGGTTCGAATGCCATGTTGCTGCCGTCCGCGAGGAGGCGGGCGATGGTCGTTTTCCCGACGCCGGGAGGGCCCCACAGGATGGCGGAACCGAGGCGCTGCGACGCGACCATGCGACCCAGCGGGGCGTCCGGGGCCAGGAGGTGGTCTGCCCGACGACGTCTTCCAGTTGTGTGGGACGCAGGCGGTCGGCGAGTGGCCGGGCGGGCTCCTCGTCGAAGAGCGGCAGGGTCGCTTCGGTCGGTTCCATCGGTCTCTCGGGTCGCAGGCGGAAGTGTGCGGGCGTGGCGAGCTTTGCACGGGGCACTGACAGGCGTGGGCTCAGCGGCTCGTGGGCGCGCTTGCGGTGCTCATCGGGTACGGGGGCGGTCGCGCCTGGGCAGCCGCTCGACGGCCAGGTCGTAGGAGTCCTCGACCGCGTTGGTGACCAGCCGCTTGGTGATGCCGGGGCCCGGCCCCAGCGAGATCCAGTGGTGTTTGTCGAGGTAGCGGCCCGGTGTGATCGAGACGTAGCCACGTACGTGCGCGCGGGCGTGTTCGGGTTCGCTGTTGACCGTGATGATCTGCTCGTCCGGGTCGTCGGTGACGATCAGGAACACCTTGCCCGCGACCTTGTACACGTCCAGGTGCTGGGTGAACGGGTGGCCGTGGTCCGTCTCGGGCAGCGCGAGGGCCGCCTCGCGGGCGGTGTCCTGGAGGCGGTCGCCGGCCGCGCTCACCGGGCCGCCCGCATGCTGGTGCCGTAGGTGTGCGGGTCGACGGGCTGCTCGGCCTTGGGCAGGTGGGCGACGACGAGTCGGTAGGAGTCGGTGACGAGCTCTTTGACGCGTTCCTTGTCGACGCCGTCCCCGCCCTCCAGGGTGATCCAGTGCTTCTTGTTCATGTGGTAGCCGGGGGTGATGTGGCTGTACTGCTCCCGCAGGGCGTGGGCCTCGCCGGGGTCCGCCTTGAGGATCACGACGGGGCACCCCGGGACCTCGGTCATCAGCATGAACACCTTGCCGCGCACCTTGAAGACCTCCCAGTCGTCGCCGAAGGGATGTTCCAGCTGGGCTCCGGGAAGCTCCTCGGCGCAGTCGGCGGGGGTCTTGTGCAGAGTCGTTCCGTTCATGGGGCGTTGCCTTCCTCACGAGGTGGTCCCGGCGGCACACCCCATTCTTCCTTTGAAGCTGACAAATAGGGCAGTAGGCTGCGGACACGTGATGGTCGACAAGCGACACCCCAGCCCAAGCGGACCGGCCGGACCGGCCACCGTCCCGTTGTACGGTTTCCAGCCCCCGGTCGGCACCCCGTACGGCCTTGAGGTGAGCACCGTCGAGGAATTCTTCGCCCAGCACGACGACTGGCCGTGGAACCCGCCCCGTCCGGGCCGCGCCACCTTCCACTACCTCATCGCCGTCACCGAGGGAGAGTTGCGGCACGACGTCGACCACCTCACGCGGGCCGTCGCCCCCGGCCAGTGGCTGTGGGTGCGCCCGGGGCACGTGCAGTGCTGGCATCCGCCCGGCGCCGCCCGCGGCCCATTCATCCTGTTCGAACCGGACGTGCTGCGGCCCGACATCGCCCGCCTGCTGGCCCCGCTCACCGCACACGAGGCTCCTCCCGTGCTGAGCCCGCACCCCGACGACGCCGCCTGGCTCCAGCAGACGGCACTCCAACTTCTGGACGAACACCGCGCACTGGGGCGCCGACCCCTCGACGTCCACCACGCCCTGCGGCGCAGCCTGCTCGAATCGCTGCTGCTGCGCCTCGCAGGCGCCCCCGGGATCACCCCCGCCGACACGAGTGCCGGCAGAAGCCGCGGTGACGCCTACGGACGGTTCACGGACGCCCTGGAGCTGCACTTCCGCGAACTGCACCGGGCCGCGGACTACGCCGAGTTGCTCGGCTGCTCGGTCCGCACCCTCAGCCGCGCCGCCCGGGAATCCACCGGCAAGGGAGTGCGTGAGCTCATCGACGCCCGGCGCCTCCTCGAAGCCCGGCGCCTGCTGGGAAACGCCCGATGGGATGCCCGGTCCGTGGCCGCTCACCTCGGCTTCACCGACCCCGCCAACTTCGGCCGCTTCTTCCGCGACCGCACCGGCCTCACTCCGGCCGCCTTCGCGGCCCGCGAAGCGAGGACCGACGCGTGACAGAAACGCGGCGCTGGCCCCTTGCCCGTCAGGAGACGCCGGCTCCCGGCGCGGTCAGTCCGTGGTGAAACTGGACAGCAGCGCAGCGGGGTAGCGGCTCCCTGCCGAGCCGTGGGGAAGGATCTCAGCGATGCGGGCCAGATCAGCGGCGGAGAGCTGGACGTCGGCGGCGCCGGCGTTCTCCTCAAGGCGCTTGGTGCTGCGGGTGCCGGGAATGGGCGCGACGTCCTCGCCCTGGGCGAGCAGCCAGGCCAGCGCGAGTTGGGCGGTGGTGATGCCCTTGGTGGCGGCCAGATTCTTGAGCTGTTCGATGGCGTGCAGGTTGTAGGTGTAGTTCTCGCCCTGCCAGCGCTCGTCCCAGCTGCGCATGTCGTCCGCGGGGTATTCGCTGGCGGGCTTGACCTGGCCGGTGAGGAAGCCGCGGCCGAGCGGGGAGTAGGGCACCAGGCCGATGCCGAGTTCCCGCAGAACGGGAAGGATCTTCTCCTCGACCTCCCGCTCGAAGAGCGAGTACTCGTACTGGAGCGCGGAGACCGGGGTGACGGCGTGGGCGCGGCGGATGTACTGGGGGCCGACGTTGCTCAGGCCGAAGTACTTCACCTTGCCCTCGGAGATCAGTTCGCCGACCACCCCGGCGACCTCCTCGACCGGAACGGCGGGGTCGGAGATGTGCTGGTAGAAGAGGTCGATGTGGTCGCTCTGCAGGTAGCGCAGGCTGTTCTCGGCGACCTTGCGGATGTTTTCCGGGCGGCTGTCGAAGCCGGGGCTGTGCAGCGGGGCGGTCATGTCGAAGCCGAACTTGGTGGCGAGGACCACCTCGTCGCGGAAGTCCTTGACCGCCTTGCCCAGGAGGATCTCGTTGCTGCCGGTGCCGGCGCCGTACAGCTCGGCGGTGTCGAAGAAGTCGATCCCGAGTTCGTGGGCGCGGCGGATGGTCGCGATGCCCTCGTCGTCGTTCGAGGCGCCGTAGCCCATGGACATGCCCATGGTCCCCAGGCCGAGCGCCGAGACGCGCAGGCCCTGAGAGCCCAGATTGCGGTGCTGCATGAGTTCACTCCCTCAGTGTTTCGTCGGCTTCACCCACGGAGGCCAAACCGAACTGTTCTGTTTGACTCTACGTGCCAATCACCCGGATGCCAAACCGAACGGTTCGGTGCCTTATCCTCGGGTTATGTCCCCGTCCAGCGACTCAGGCCAGACCGCAGCGCCCGCCGCCGGCAGCGGCGACACCACGCGCGAGCGCATCCTTACCGCTGCCATGGAGGAGTTCGCCCGCCACGGCATCGCCGGCGCCCGCGTGGACCGCATCGCCAAGCTCGCCAGGACCAGCAAAGAACGCGTCTACGCCTACTTCCGCGGCAAAGAAGCGCTCTATGCCGCCGTCGCCGCACGGGAGTACGTCGTCATCGCCGAGGCCACCCAGCTGGACCCGTACGACCTCCCTGGCTACGCGGGCAGACTGTTCGACTACTTCGTCGCCCGTCCGGACCACCACCGCCTGATCACCTGGGGCCGCCTCGAACTGCCGGGCACCGCAGCCGCTGCCGACGATCCCACCCAGGCTGCGATCGCCCGCAAAGTCGGCCAGCTCCGCCAGGCGC
The DNA here is from genome assembly GCF_027158125.1 of Streptomyces sp. H39-C1. Lineage (NCBI taxonomy): Bacteria > Bacillati > Actinomycetota > Actinomycetes > Kitasatosporales > Streptomycetaceae > Streptomyces > Streptomyces sp. H39-C1. The sequence continues at coordinate 7,643 of NZ_JAPVLS010000096.1, read as the reverse complement.
AACAGGCCGGACAGCTCGACCCCGCCTGGGACCCGGCCGACGTCCTCGCCCTGGTCAACCAGATCGCCACGACCTGGGCGGCACAACCCGAACTCGGCAAGGCCGCCGCCGCACACGCCGTGGACCCCACCACCACCGCCCGCCGCGCAGCAGTGGTGACCGCCGTCGAGCAGCTTTTCCCCCGAGCGCGCTGAGGTCCCCGGGCTGGCGGCCGCCCTGCGCGAACGATCCGTGACGGCGCCGACCGCTCTTGCCGCTCAAGTCGAGGGATCCGGGCTCAGTCGTCCAGGACGACGACGTGCTTGCCCGGCGTGGTACCGGACTCGAGGTCGGCCTGGGCGTCACGGACCTGTTCCAGGCCGTGGTAGACCTTCGCGACCGGGACCTTGAGGCGCCCTTCGGCGATGGCCTGGAGCTGGTGGGCGAAGACGTCGGCCGGCAGGTCGGCGGCCTCGCCCGCGTAGCTGGTCAGCCGCACCCCGCTGGGGATCATGAACGGGGTGAAGTCGGGGATCGTCCACTGCCCCGCCAGGGCTCCGGTGAAGCAGACCGTGCCCTGGCGGCGGACGGTGCGGAGGGTGTCGGCGAGGACCGAGCAGCCCACCAGTTCCAGTGCGGCGTCCACGCCGTCCGGCAGCAGCGCGCGCACCTGGTCGGCGAGGGTGCCGTCGTCGACAAGGGGATGGTCAACGCCCACGGCCGTGAGTTCCCCGGCCCGGCCGGGGCTGCGGGTGGTGGACAGCACGGTGGCTCCGAGGTCCTTCGCGATCGTGGCCGCGCTCAGCCCGACCGTGGAGGTGCCGCCGCGGATCAACAGCGTCTGCCCGGCCCGTAGGCCCAGGCCGGTGGTCAGCGATCCGTAGGCGGTCTGGAACATCTCCGGCAGCGCACCGACGACCTCCCACGGCAGACTGGTCTCGAACGGGATGACCTGCGCCGCCGGGACGGTCACGTACTGGGCGTACGCGCCGTCGAACGAGCGGCCCATGTTGCCCATCATGGTCGCCACCTGCTGTCCCGGCCGCAGTCCGCTGGCCCCGTCGGCCTCCTCGACCACACCGACGCCCTCGATGCCGGGAACGCGTGGGTAGGTGACCTCCGCATCCGACTCGCCCTTGCGGGTGGTGACCTCGGACTCGTTCACGCCGAACGCCTTCACCCTGATCCGCACCCAGCCGGGCTTACGGACGGGCACCGGCACATCCTTGATCTCCAGTGCGTCCAGGCCGCCCGGCCGGGTGACGACAACGGCCCGCATCGTCGCCGGTACGGAATCGCCGGCTGCTGTCCCTTGGCTCATACCCAGCTCCTTTACCGTGTTCGTCCCCTGGTAGCTCTGTGCTGTTCCGCATGCCCGTATTCCCCGATGGCCGTCAGGGACGGTCGATGCCCTCCCACAGGTCGAGGGCCGCCGGATAGTGGGCGCTCGCCTCGAAGGGAGGGTTGCCGACCCTTTCCGAGGTCGGACGGTCCGTGACGGCGGGCCACAGCCGGGACTGCTCGCCGGTGACGAAGTCGAGCAGGATGTCGCGGATACGCGTGTCACGCTCGGCCTGCTCGGCACTGCGGCCCGGCTGTTCCTGGCCGACCAGGGCGTACATCTCGGTGCCGTGCACGGCGGGCGCGCCCTCGGCGGGTCCGATCACCAGGAGATGGGCGTTGCCGCCCGCGGCGGCGTGGGCCAGGGCACCGCGGGCGGCGGGAAGCGCGAAGAGGTAGTCCGCCATGAGCGCGGCGCGAACCTCGGCCGGGGTACGGCCGCCCTGGTCGTAGGCATGGACGATCTTCCTGGCGCGGGAGCGGGAAATGCGCCACCCCGCGACCTCGTCGGTGACGCGGTCGAGCGTGTGCGGGTCGAACCGGTCGAGGTCGTTCGCCACCCACCAGCCCATGTCGTCGCTGGCCATGCTCAGAAGCACGTCGACACCGCGGTGCGCGCCCGAGGCCAGGACGTCCATGGGGTGGGCGTGCACCACCGCGCCGGGCTGTCCGATGTCCAGGACGACGCCGGTGGCCTGGTTGTCCACCCCGCCGCGGACTCCGAGATCCGTCGGGGCGACCTTCTTCAGGGCGGCCACCAGGGAGGACGTGTCGAGGTCGATCAGCTTGTCGGGGTTGTCTGCGACACCGAGTTCCGTGACGAACCGGTGCGCGAGCTCCTCGGCCCACCAGGCCGGGATGGAGCGGGCTGGCCCGCCGGAGAACCCGGCCAGGCGCCGGTACAGGCCGTTGGCGGAGGAGGCACTGAGCAGCCCGAAGGTGGTATAGGCGCCGCCGCTGTGGCCGTAGACGGTGACCTGGTCGGGATCGCCGCCGAAGTGGGCGATGTTCCGCTGGATCCAGGTGAGCGCGGCGATGGCGTCCTGCAGGAAGAGGTTGCTGGCCTCGGCGAGCCGCCCGCCGTACTGCGAGAGTGAGAGCGCGCCCAGGGCGCCGAGCCGGTAGTTGATCGACACGCCCACCACGCGCCCCGTCGCGGCGAGGCCGGCGGCGTTCGAGGTGATCTGCGTGTTCGCGCCGTACTCGAATCCGCCGCCGTGGATGTACACGGCCACCGGCAGCGCCTCCCTGGCCGGCTCCTCGGGAGCCCACACGTTCAGGTTCAGGCAGTCCTCGCCCATCCCGCTGTCCGCTTCGAGCCAGTCACCGCTGTCGGGCTGGACGGAGACGACGCCCTTGCGGTCATAGGGGAGGTCCGGATCGAAATCCGCGACCACGGGGCGGCGGTACCGCTCGGCGGTGGCATACGGGATCCCCCACCAGGACCGTACCCCTGGTGCAGTCGGAGCCTTGGGTGTGGTGGCGGCCATGACATGTCCTTCCGGCGCGGTTCGGGTGATGTGGGAGGGTGCGTCGGCGGCTGGTTGCTCGCCGTAGCGCCCTCCCATCCTTCCCCGGGATCCGACAAATCGCCCCGCGGAGAGCGGTCACGCGATGGTCGCCAGGTGACACTTTGGCGCTCCTCTTCTTCGTCATCCACGGCTCCTGCGTCCCTGCCGCCCCGGACGGCACTCCGCTGCCCCTCCGCCGGTGGCGGCTGCTGGCCCTGGACGAGCGGCTGGACCAGGCGGCGGCGCGGCCGGTGATCGTTCCAGAGACAATCGTCTGCGATCACGGCAAGGTGTTCATCTCACGGCGTGGCCGGCGTCTTCGCCAACGCTGGTTAGTGCGCACGATCTCGCAGGCGGTTTCTCTGTCTTCGGCTACCACGTCACCGGCTCCACCGGCACGCTCTTCCTCTACGGCATCATCGTCGGTGCCGCCGCCCTCCTCGGCCTGGCCCTGCTCCTCGCGGGGGCACGCCGCAGCGCAGGCCGCCGGGGCCCGGCGCAGTCACTGCGCGAGCAGGCTGTAGTCGACCGGGAACGCGGAGACCTCATCGACCAACGCGACACCGCCCGCGCTCAGGCAGACGCACAGGTGCCGAACGACCCCGCCCGACCTGCCACACGCCACCGGAACAGGCATTGGTTCGGTCATCGGACCGCCCACCGGTGACGCCCGGCTGTGTCGGGTTTCGCAGAGTTCTCTCCTGGTGCGCTGGTCGGGCCGATGAGCGGGCCGCTCACTCGCTCGCGGTCCGTCGAGTGCAGCGCAGCATGCGCGAGTGTCCGGGTTCCGCGCGACTGCTGCTGCGAGCAGGTCACCAACGGTGCCCACGCGAGTCGGCACGCGCCGGCCAGTTCGCATTAACACGACCTTGAGCTGCTGCCGCTCGTTTTCGGAGAACGTCGGCACCCTCCACTTGGCGCCCAGCCTCCGCCGACCGCACCGACCGCAGGGGGTCCGCGTTGTTGCCGCGCCGAGGGACACCAAGTGTTCTTGACCAGGTCGGCCTTGAAGCCGCCCGGCGCTGTGAACCCGGTCGCGTTCTTCACGAACAGCCCGGTCACCCCCGCACGGCCCCGGTAGGTCACCGCCCCCTCCTGGTGCACGGTCAAGGCGACGTCGTACGGGGTCAGCAGCCACCCGTACCCCGCCGCAGCGCTCGTGGAACTGAACCCCGAGCCCACGGAGGAGCTGTTGTAGGCGGCGCCGAGACCGACGTCACCGTTGATGCCGGGCAGCGTCAGGTCGGACGTGTTGACCAGCAGGTTCCCCGAGCCGACATCCACCTGTGCGGAAACGTGATCCCCGGCGGAGAACGACAACCGGGTCGCGTTGCCCCGCGCCCCGGCGCCCAGCATCGGTGACACGTGCGTGTCCGCCAGCGGCGTCAGGGCCGAGCACACACTGCCCTGACATGCCTGGACTTGCCAGTCGAACTCGGTGTTCAACGGCATCGACGTCGGGATCGTGTACCGGGCCACTGACCCTGAAGCGACCGTGACGGTGCCGCCGTTGACCAGGTCCCAGGCGCCGTTCGCCGCGTAGGTGCCGGCGAAGAACCTCGCCGTGACCTGCCCCCCGGCGGGGCTGGACACCGTCGCGGTCAGCACCGGCTTCACACTGTCCACCAACGCCTCGGCCTGCGTGGGCACATCCGGTGGCATCGAAGCGACTGCCGGCACCGCTGCCACCCCGGCGGCCATCAGCGTCGCCGCCGTCACGCCCCCACCACAGCCAGCCGGCCCGAACTCGCACCGGGCCAGCGCCCACCCCCGTGTCTTTTGCGCACGACAACGATGCTCGTCCTGCTCGGCGCACCTCAACGGCACGCGACTGAAGGATCTTGCAGGCAGTTCATCCTCAAGTGGTCACTTCCGCACCAACGACCGTAGAGAGTAGCCATCATCACCGTCTGTCATATCCAGGAGATTTCCGTTCGTGTCCTGTGAATCCTTGGTTGTTAAAGCGGTTCTGGAATCAAATGCATCTACATCCTGCTACCTTGCCAAGCAGTTGCCAACTCCGCCCCAAGGGGTGACAAAAGGCATGGCCTGTGAACCCATATCAGGGGCAGAACCCTTGGGCCTGGAGCTCCGCCAACATCGCTTCTACCGAACCCGCTTGGGGATGAGCGCCGTGGACCGCCGCTCATCCCGCCTCCCCGACGCAGGCGAGGCCCCACTGGCGGACGTCCAACCAGCCGCCCGGCGTGCGAATCGGTGCGGATGCCGACCGCTCGCCGAAAGGGTCCTTCGTCAGCAGGCGAGGAGGGCTCCCCGACGGGAGTTCTGTGCGGACTGCATGTGCCGTGGGGTAGGGGAGTGTGCAGGAGGGCTGCGCACGGCTATGGATCTCTCTCGGCATTCTTGGGCTGCCCACTGCCTTGCAGGCCGCCGTGATGGTCGTGCCCGGATCTGGCCGCCTGCTCGTCGACACGTTTATCGCGCTCCCGCTTGGCGTCCAGTGCACCTCCCTCTGCCGAACCGTGATCGACCGCTGCCCAACCCGCAGGACTCTTCTACCTGCCCTGCCCCCGGTCGCTACTGATTCCCAATTTGATAGAGGGTCACCCGATCGAGTGGCCGCTGGGAACCAGTCCTTCGGACGGCCGATAGGATGCAGTTCCGTGCTGCATTCCAGAGAGATGTCAACGTGACCGGTTCGGCGTTCGTGGTGATCGATTGCGCCAATGGATACGCGGCGCCCGGGGTTGATGCTGGCCGGCTGCCTGACCTTGGTTTTTGGGACACTGCGGCGGTGCACTGCTGGCTGCAGGCTCATGATGGGGTGCCAAGCGCGATGGTCCGCGTCGTTGCCGCCGCCGATGCTGATCTGATCCCAGCGAGCGGCGAGCGGCTGGAAGTTCCGGTCACGGACGAGGAGATTGCTGAGGTTGCACGAGCCTCGTCCGTCCCTCCGTCGGCCGAGGCGCAGGCCGAGCTGCTCGCCTTCCGGCGCATGCTCGAAGCCCGGCCCGCGATGGTCGAACGGGCCCGGGCTGCCGGACTTTCCACTTCACGCATTGAGCAACTGGCTGGCGTACCGGTGATGGATGAGCGCGATGGTGCTTCTCAGTCCTAGCGCGCCGCTCAGGACATGCCGTGCACGGCGCGCGGTGTATACGTAACCGCGAGAGCAGCGAGGTGGGCATCCTTTTGCTCCGCCAAATCCAGATGTCTGAGAGTGCGGCCCGACCCTTGACCAGTGAGGGTCCTCTGGGCTGGCTAGTGCAGCGAAGCGTTGATCCTTCGGGGGGTCTGATCCGACGTACGCTTGGCCCCAACGCCGAGGACACGCCGCGTAAGCACGAAACCAGTGAACGTTTCGGGGCATTGCACGTGCTCCGCTTTCGTTGGAAGCATCGCAGAGGTCGCCTCCACTGCGGCCGCGGTCCCTCGGCGGAGCGCACGTGTTCGTCGGGGTAGCAGTAGCTGTCGGTGGTGCCGAATAGTCTGCGGGGTATGGCCACTCTCAAGGAACCAACACCTCCCCGACCCATCGCCCCGGGCGATGTCGTCGCAGCGTTCTCCGAGTATCTCGGCGAGTGGACAGCGGCGCAGATCACCAATTTGGACCCGGACCACCAGCTCGCGGGAGTCCTGCACCTCGACTGGTCCGGCCCAGAGCCGGTATCGGTCGCGGAGCTCGGCGAAGTCGTGCCACTTTCGCGCACGCGGGGTTTCTGCACAGGGCAGCTGGCACATTGCCACTACGAGTGGGTGCTCCCTCGGAGCTACAAGGTCATCGGAACGCTGCCGCTATTGCACGACCAGCCGGCGCAGAGCTACGCGTTCGGGTGGGGCATGGGACTCGATCTCGCCATCGAACGGCGCCGACGTCAGGGCGACGAGTCGAAGTGGTCGGATCCGTGGGCGAAAAGCATCACCGGCACCGAATTGAACGAATCTCTCGCTGGGCCCGCAGATCCTGACGTGGAGACGCGTCGGCTGACGGTTCGGTCCGTGGAGTCGCTGGACTGTGCGCGGCTCGTCGAGCGGTATCCGACGTTGACCAGTCTCACGCTCATCGGGCCGGTGACCTTGTCATCGGCATCGAGCCTGAATGAGTTGAGTTCGCTGAAGCGCCTCGTTCTCTCCGACGTCTTCGGGATGGTCGATACGGACTGCCTCCTGCCACGGCGGGTTCCCGCGCTGGAGTCTTTGGAACTGGTCAGTGTCCCCGCGGAGTACGCGACCGTGATGAGGAGGATCTGGCGGCTTGAGGAGCCCCAGGGCGTCTACCTCAGGGTCGCCAAACCTCGGAAGCCCGAGTGGCTCGCCGAGAACCTGAACAATCCGCTCCGGGACTGGGACGGCCGCGAGCAGATCAGCGCCGCGATCTACAAGAAGTCGTTGGGGCAGTACAAAGAGACGCGGCGCGCGGTGCTGGCTGTGTTGGCGTCAGTGGATTCGGCGGACGTCCTGGCGCCAAGGCTTGTCGAGCTCGGGAAGGAGTTCGGCGAAGCCTTCAACAAGCTCGACGAGCGCGCCGGATTCATCGAGACCGTTGAGCGCGAGGAGCTCTACGACGCGCTCGACACCATCTTCACCGAGGCCGAGGTTGAAGCCGACCTGGCCTGGGCCCGCGAGAGCTTGACCGAAGGCTGCGAATCCGTCCGCGATTGGTAGGGCGACTCGGGCCTGAACCGGGCTCGGCACGTGGCCCATTTTGCCGCAGCCAGTCACTCAATTCGGCTCTGTCGCTGATCTTGTGATCGGTAGGTGTTGACGGCTGGCATCCTGTCCCGCGTGTTCTTCGCCGAGTTTCGAGGCGCTTCTGCCTCATCTGTCCGGTGTCGTGGTGGAGTTGGTCGA